>DASWNB010000578.1:0-4036 GCA_036399455.1 Flavisolibacter sp.
GCTCCTGAACGCAGCAGGAACAACACTGGCTACCGTGAACGTACCCAACACAGGCTGGTGGCAAACATGGCAGACAGCTACTGCAACAGTAACACTGCCCGCAGGACAGCAAACGCTTCGCGTGCTTTCCTCCAGTGCTGACGCCTGGAACTTCAACTGGTTCGAGCTGGCGGCAGGCAGCGGCGGCGGTACGCCCACCAACCAACTGCCCACCGTAACAGCCGGTATCGACCAGACCATCACACTGCCTGCTAACAGCGTACAACTGGGCGGCTCCGCTACTGATCCCGACGGCACCATTGCTGCTTACGCCTGGAGCAAAGTATCCGGCCCGGCAGAAGGCTCTTTCAACTCAACAACAGGAACCAATCCCACATTCAGCGGACTGGTTCAGGGAACATACACACTGAAGCTTACAGTTACCGACAACAGCGGCGCAACAGCTTCCGACGACGTTGTGATTACCGTTAATCCTGCCGTCTCTACTCCTCCTACCGGTCCTGCCACCAGGATACAGGCGGAAAGCTGGACTGCCATGAGCGGTGTTGGTACAGAAGGAACATCCGATGCAGGCGGTGGCCTGAGCGTAGGCTGGATCGACAACCAGGACTGGATGGACTACTCGGCGAACCTCGCTCAAGCCGGAACATACACCGTCAGCTTCCGTGTAGCTTCTCCTGCTGCTTCGGGACAACTGCAGCTGCGTTCTTCCAACGGAACCATACTGGCAACAGTAAGCGTACCGAACACAGGCTGGTGGCAAACATGGCAGACGGTTACTGCAACAGTAACCCTGCCCGCAGGACAGCAAACGCTGAGAGTGGTTTCCACTCATCCCGATGCCTGGAACTTCAACTGGTTCGAGCTGGCACCCGGCGCAGCCATAAGCACCCGCGGACTGCAAGAGGAAACAGAAGTAGTGGAAGAAGGCTCCGCAAGCATCGAAGCAGTGGAAGTGTTCCCCAACCCTGTAAGCGACCGCTTTGTGCTGAAGGTTTCTTCACCCCTCACCGGAACCATGCAGGTGCAGGTGGTGGACATGAACGGAAGCGTTGCAAAGCAGTTCAACCTGCAGAAGCTTTCCGCAGGAACAAGCCAGAGCTACCTCTCCGTTCAGGGTCTCGCCAAAGGCGAATACCTGCTGAGAGTACAACTCGGCCAGTGGACCAGGACCGTGAAGCTGGTGAAACTTTGATTATCCCTCTGAGAATAAATACAAGGCTGGCCATCGCGCCAGCCTTTTTTAGTCTTAAGCCTTAATACCCTTTGGACATTATTCACAAGCCCTTGCTTCGAGGCTCCGTGGGTGGAAGTGTTCCTGGGGGTTAACCGCCAAGACGCGAAGACGCGAGGAAATTTCACGCAGGAGGCGCAAAGGAAAGGCAAAGAAACGGTCGTTTGAACTATAGTTTTTTCCTTCGTGTTTCTCGCAGTGTTCCGGCGTCTCCGTGGCTACTATCCAGCGAAGAACGCAAAGAAGGGTCGCAAGCTCCCAAAAACCCTAAGGCCGCTTAAGGCCTTTGCGTTCTTCTTATGTTTATAACTCCGGAGGCGCGGGACCACAGAAAGAAACAGTAAGGGAAAGGCTGTAGTTCAAACGACCGTTTCTTTGCCTTTCCTTTGCGCTTTCCCGCCTGTTGCGGGACAAGTGCGTGAAATCCCTTTGCGTTCTTCGCGGTTAAATTAGGAAAACATACCCTACGGAGACTTCGAAGCAAGGCCTGCGGATAATGTCTAAATGGTATAAGACTTGGAACTATTCTTTCACTACCCTGATGCTCTGCTCATTCATCCTTATAACATAAGCTCCGGGACGGAAACCGCTCATGTCGATGGAGGTTGTCAGTGCGGAGCCGGTGGACTTCAGTTCTATCATCTTCATCATCCTTCCGCTTACATCAAGCACCTGCAGTTTTACCTGTCCTGCCGGAGCAGTGAACTGGATGTTCAGGCTGTTCTTTACCGGGTTGGGGAAGGCCTGGAGCGTGATGCCTGCACTGCCGAAACGAACCGTAACAATCCTGCTGTAATTCGCAGACCTGTCGGAGTTTATGATCCTGAGGCGGTAGAAGTTGGTATTGAAAGGCTGTGCATCGGTAAAGGAATAATTACGAACGCTGCTGCTGTTGCCCGAAGCGGCTACTGTGCCGATGGAGGTGAAGTTCACGCCATCTGCGCTGCGCTCCAGTTCAAAGAACCCGGCGCTTATTTCGCTGGCCGTTTGCCAGGTCAGTTGTACGCTGCTGCCTCTTTTTTCAGCAGTGAAAGTGGTCAACGATACAGGCAGAATTATGGCAGAATTGAGCAGGCGGACAAGCGCCAGCCTGTTGGCTGAAGTGCCGCTTACGATCAACCGGGAGCCGTCCTGCAAAGCAAGTGAAGCGCCGGTATCATTATGGCCGAAATCAATGATGCGTATACCGCCGGTGCCAAAGCTGCCGTCCAGCGTGCCGTTCGTGTTGTAGCGGACCACCATGAAATCGTGATCGGTAGCATAGCCGTAATCGGTGTAACCGGCTGCCAGTATCTTGCCGTCGGGCTGCAGGACCATGTCGTGAATTTCTTCACTTCTGTCATTAACAGTATTGGTGATTACTATACCGTTTCCATTAAAGCTATTATCCAGGCCGCCGCTGGCAGTGTAGCGCACCAGCACCATGTCCGAACCGTTCCCGTGACCGCTGCCGGCGGCAATGATCTTTCCGTCGGGCTGCACAATAAGGGATTTAATCTCGGTACTGAATCCTTCAACGGGGGTGATCACTTTTCCATGATCACCAAAACTATCGTCCGGTGTGCCATCGGCATTGTAGCGGGCAATGGCAAAATCCATCGTCAAAGGCCCCGCCATGCCCGCATTATTGGTGTAGCCTGCCGCTACTATGCGTCCATCGGGTTGTAGGGCAATGGCCTGTATCTCATCCCAGCCGTCAACTGCATCTGCCATATCGGTGATCACAATGCCGTTGCTTCCAAAGGTGTTGTCCGGAGTGCCATCGGTATTGAAACGCACCAGTGCGAAGCTCAGGTAGCCACCTGACCTGACATACCCTCCAACCACTATCTTGCCGTCGTCCTGTAGGCAGCCCGCAAAGCCGGAGCCGGAGATGCCGATACTGGTTGTGAGCCTGCCGTCGCCGTCAAAGCTGCTGTCCGGCGTACCGTTGCTGTTGTACCGCGCCACGGCAAATGTTTCAGAGAGGTCCGGCGCAATGCTGCGGCCCACCAGCACGATCTTGCCGTCTTTCTGTACGGCCATGGTCCCGGGAATATCTGTACCGCCAAAGTCTGTCCTTACCATGCCGTTGGTGCCGAAGCTGCCGTCCAGCGTGCCGTCACGGTTATACCGTGCAATGCCAAAGTCGGGGCTTGATGAGTTGACGGCAGACAGGAAACTCTGGAGGATCTTGCCGTTGCCGGTCAAAATAACTTTCTGACGTGTGTGGTAAGCCGTGGGGCCTGCATCCAGCGTAGCTACAAGTCCGTGGGTGCCGAAGCCGGGATCGGGGGAACCGTCAAGCTGGGCGTTAGAGGAAAGGACAGCAAGGAGCAGCAGGAGTGTAAAGATATTTCTCATGAGCAGCAGTTTATTTAACTAATCAATAATGCTACCAGAGAACAGGCCGCTAGGCCTGTTACAGGAGATTAGTAGAATAAAGGGAGAATACCCGCTATCACACCAGAAAACTACTTGTTGAGCGGTGGGCGGAAGGCGGAAGGTAAACGGCCGGGCGAATGTAGAACCGGGACTTGAAATCGGGAATTTGTTCTATAAAAAAAGCCTCCGTGTTCCTTGCGTCTTTGTGGTTAACCACGATACGCCAAAACACGGAGGCTTGCACTATGTAAAGACTTATGACTTAAGACTTGGAACTATTCCTTTACTACCTTGATGCTCTGCTCATTCACCCTGATGATATAAGCACCGGGACGGAAGCTGCTCATGTCGATAGAGGTTGTCAGTGCGGTTCCGGTAGACTTCAGTTCTATCGTCTTCACCATTCTTCCGCTTACATCAAGCACCTGCACTTTCACC
>DASWNB010000579.1:0-2545 GCA_036399455.1 Flavisolibacter sp.
ATTTTTATCCTTTACCGCTTCCCACACCTGCTCCAGGTCTTTCTCCGTCCATGTGCTGTTCAGGTCAAGATAAATATCCTGTAACTGCACGGGAACGCGTTGGGGATTGTAGGGCTTCAGGTAATATTCCGAACCATCGAAGCTGAATACATGGGGGCGAAGACCCTGCTCTTTGAACTCCAGGTTCCAGCGGGCACGATACTTTCCCGTGCGGGTAAAACTGTTCCTGTTACTGTTCCTGTTACTGTTCCTGTTACTGTTACTGTTACTGTTACTGTTGGGTGTGAACACGGCGTGGCGGACAAAGCTTTCAGGGGCATTCATCAGCTCCACGGTAACGGATTCCTCAGCGCCTGAAGCATCAGGACCGTAAAACCAGGCATTGTCATATACCAGCCTTTCGCCGTCTTTTTTCAGCGGGGCGGTGATGCCTATCTTGAAAGTGCGGCTGTTCCCCGGCTCTACCGGGAACACGCGGATGGATACGGTGTTGCCTTCCTGCCAGTGCACCACGGAAGGATCTCTCATCTCCCTGCCTACGATGGTGTTGTAGGCCCTGTCTGCCTTCCCTTTGCTGGTGAGAATGGCTTTCTCTTCCTTGCCCAATATCCACAGGGAAAGCGAGGTCACTACCGCTCCTTCGGGCATGTGCAGCGTGTAGATGGCTTCTTCGGGGGAGGACCAGTTTTGCGAGGCATGGTTGAAAACGGTGATGATCTTTTCGGTGTAGGCCAGGTGCATTTCGGGCCATACCCGCACACGGGTGTTCACGTTAGCCGTGGTGAGGTGATCGCCGGACCACAGCCGGTCAAGCGCCTGGTGGCGGGCCTTGTAGCGGTCCTTCAGTATCTTTTGCCGGTCTTCTACCGGTGCAAGCAACTGCCCGGAGAAAAGGTTGGATATCATTACAAGCGGATCATGCACCTGCTGCTCTTCGCCGCTGGCGATCTCAGGCATCGACAAGAGCAGGTTATTATCCCAGTCTGCCGTTTTGAACATCAGGTCTGTTTTCAGGACTTTTTCCGCCAGCGGGTTGTTCCCGGTTCTTTGCGCCACCTGCACCCATCCCGGCAGCTCGGCCTCCGACGTAAGCGCCGCAAGGTAGCCGCGGTTAAGCTCCTTTACCTCCATGCTCCACATAACCGTATAGGTGATAATAACCATCACGCAGGATAGAATTCCTCCTGTAAACGCAATCCAGGGGCGGTTTCGTCCCGAAGCCTGCCGCATCACCTGCCTGACCGTATTGATACAGAGCAGGAGCGGAATGAATGTATGGATGGAAATACCCAGCGCTATCAGCCCGATAAAGCTGATAATGTACAGCGGCATCACGTAAACAGCATAATAGGCAAACAGCACAAAGGCCACGCCCATGATGAACGTATTCAGCACCTGGGCCCAACGGGGCAGCGAGTCATACAGGGCCGCCACCAGGTAGTTGGCGCAAACCACCACCAGCAGGCAGCACAACCAAAAAGGCGAGGTGGCAAACACCGTAATCCCGCGGTTGAGGGCAAAGGCGCTGATAAGGAATAGAATAAGCTGCGAGGACCTGTAATGGATGCGGTGCTCCTCTACCTTCCTGCGCCTGTTCCATAGCAGGTAGCCGGAGTAGGTCAGGGAAACGGAAAAATTCAGCATGAACACTCCAAACCCGTTGTCATTGACAGGCAGGATAAAGGGGAGGCAGAAGAAGAGCAGCGAAATGGGGATCAGTAACCATCCCGCCATCAGCAGCGCATCGTCAAACCTGGCACGTAAAGAGCTCATAAAGTTGATTTTAGGTATATGAAGGGTTTATTTGCTGGAGAACGAGAATGCGGCGGTAGCAGGCCCACAGCAGGGCAATTCCCACCACCCCGAAAGAGCAGTCGATCAGTTGCCAGCCCAGGGGGATGCCCCGGAAATAGCCAAAGATGAAAGCGGCGGGCAGCACCAGCACGCAGGCTATCATCCCGAATTCTATCACCCAGATATTCCGCACCGGGTTGCGGTAAGGGCCGATGAACAGGATCGCCAGCACGAAGTGCGCAAACGCCAGCCAGTCGTAACCATATATAAGGAAGGGGAACTGCTCCCGTGTTTGAGTATAGCCGTCCAGCACTTTCAGCAGCCAGGCGTGAAGCTGGGTATCGTCAGGCACCGCCCGCAGCAAAGCGGTTAGCTGGGGGGCGATAGGTATGGCGGTAAGCCCGCTGAGAAAAAGGGCTGCCATGAAAAAGGCCAGGGTGAGGCGGATCCGTTTCAGTTGCAGGGCGGCTGTTGAAGGAACCGCGGAACCTGCGTAGGCAATTTGGGTAAACATGGTTATCATTTTAAAAAAGTGCTTTGTACCTCAAAGTGGAGGGACAAAAAAAATTATTTTATTCCATTGATCATTTTCTCCAGCGCGGCTATATGGTCCGAAAAAGCCTTTTCGCCCGACTTGGTCACTGAATAGGTAGTGTTGGTTTTCCGGCCAATAAATCCCTTGTGCACCTTCAGGAAGCCTTCCTGTTCCAGCGTTACCAGGTGGGTGGCCAGGTTTCCGTCCGTTACCTCC
>DASWNB010000580.1:0-3180 GCA_036399455.1 Flavisolibacter sp.
CCGGGGAGGAATGTTCAACAACAACAGGTATGAAGCATCGGGGTCATGCGTCAAATATAATCTTTATTTTTTGAGACGCACATCGGCCACCAGCATATAGTGGTCCGAATAGTTTTTTACGATGCGGTTGAACTGCTGCACCTCGAAGTTCCGGGTGGTAAGAATGTAATCGATCCGAAGGGTGGGCGAAAGCGCCGAGTAGGTGCGGCCAATGCCGAAGCCCTTCTTAAGGAAAGCATCCTGCAGGTCGTTGCCCTTGATGGTGAAGTAGGTGTAGGAATTGGGAACATCGTTGAAATCGCCGGTGATGATGTAAGGATAGGGACTGTTGGAGATGATGTCCCTTACTATCTGCGCCTGCCTGGAGCGGTACACAAAGCCTCTTCTCAGCTTGCTGAAGATGTTCTTTGAATTCTCCACCAGGTCCTCGTCGCGGTTCTTGATCTTTTCAATGCTTTCATAATCCTGCTTTTTGAACTGTACCGATTGCAGGTGGGTGGTGTAAAAGCGGATGGTATCCTTATTAACCACCACGTCGGCATGGATGAGGGTTTCGGGAATGCCGGGGCGGGGATAGCGGATAATACCGCTGTCGATGATGGGATAGCGGGAAAAAATGGCCTGTCCCACCCACTGCTTGTATCCGTCGCCATCCCACGAGTAGTAATAATAGGGATAGCCCAGGCGGTTCATCACGTAGTTCAGGTTATCGTAGTAGGTGCTGTCGGTAGAGTTAAAGAATTCACTGAGGCAAAGCACGTCGGCATTCTGCTCCTTCAACTGGTCCATCATCTTGAGGCGGGTCTGGCTGCCCTTGTTGTTGTTCCTTTTCCACTCGGTAAATCGGGCTACGTTCCAGTGCACCACCCGCAGCGATTCCTTTGGCTTGTCGTAATTGAACTGGTCCGAGATATGGAAGCCGAAGAGCACCGATATGCTTTTCCACCCGATGAGCAGGGGAATGATGGAAATGAGCATGTACCTGGGCTTGAATATAAGCCAGAAGAGCAGGAAAAGCAGAAGGACAATGGTAATGATGGCAAAGCCGAGGCCCAGCAGCGAAATCACCCACCAGTCCTGCGGATCGAGGTAGGGAGCCAGGCAGGCCAGCAGGAAAACGACAGCGGCAATTACATGAAGAACCAGAAACAGAATTTTGGTAAATCTCCTGTACTTACGTGCCATTGGTGCAATTTAGGCGATTAACCGGTAACCGACAACGGGTAAACGATAACCAGTTAGGGAAGCCTCCGCCGGCTCACGTTTTTAACCAGGCGCGAAGGACGCAAAGGAGCGCAAAGGTATTTCACGCCAAGGCGCAAAGGAAAGGCAAAGAAGATGGTCGCCTGAACCGCACTCTTTCTCCTTCTGTTTCTTTTAGTGTTCCGGCGCTTCTGTGATTGTTACCAGCGAAGAACGCAAAGGAGGTCGCAAGCTCCCAGAATCTCTAAGGCCGCAAGGCCTTCTTTGCGTTCTTCTATGGGTTGTAACTCCGGAGAGGTGGGAACACTAAAAGAAACAGAAAGAGAAAGAGTGCGGTTCAGGCGACCATCTTCTTTGCCTTTCCTTTGCGCCTTTCCCGCCTGCTGCGGGACAAGTACGTGAAATACCTTTGCGCTCCTTTGCGTCCTTCGCGGTTAAACTAAAAACTCAATCCACGGAAACACTGCTAAACGGTCAAATTAGGTCCTCTTTGCTGGCCCTCTTCAATACTTCCCTTTCGTCTTCAGTGAGGGAGCTGTAGCCTTTCTGGCTGATCTTATCGAGGATTTCATCCACCTTCTGCTGGGTCACAAGAGGGGTCTTTTTATAGGGCTGTACGTTGGGTTTGTAGAACAGTTGCGTTTTTACCGATTTGCCTTTGGCGGGCTTGTCCGGGTTAAACAGGTTGGTGGTCCAGTCGAAGAAGCGGTTGATCCAGGCGCCTATGTCGCGGCCGCGGCGCATCTGCATTACAAAGAAGAAACCCATGCCGCCGCCTGCCAGGTGGGCTATGTGCCCGCCGGGATTGTCGTTGGGTATCATGGCCAGGTCAATGACCAGGAAGATGACGGTGATGACCCAGATAGGTATGCCGCCGTTGAGCATATGGAAGATGCGGTAATTGGGAGCCAGTGTTGTAGTAGCGATGGCGATGGCCATAACGCCTGCCGATGCACCCAGCGCTTCGGCACCCTCGAGATATACTTTCAGGCCGGGGATGAAATTGAAGGCCAGCACGTAGGCCAGGGCTCCTGCCAGCCCGCCGAAGATATATACGGGAGTGATCTTGCGGTAGCCGGTAAGGTCCTGGAAAATATACCCGAAAGCCCACAGCCAGAGCATGTTGCCGATGATGTGCCATACGTTGGCCGGGTTGTGAACGAACATGTGGGTGATGAGCGTCCAGGGCCTGCCGATGAACGAGTTCATGTCGGCGGGAAGGGTCAGCCAATGGAGCACCTGTGCGTCGAAAAGTGCGGGGCCATCCACTTTGCCAAAGCTGAAATAATATATTACACGGACGAAGGCCAGCAATACGAAGGCAACTAAGTTGATGGCGATCAACATGGTTAGCGCATTGCCATCCTGGCCTATGGTCAATTTTCTCCTGTTTTGTTGCTGATAGTAGCTCATGGTGTTATAATCAAAGCTGCAATTTATCTGCCATTAATAAAATCCCCGGCGGTTGGATTTGTTCCAGATAAGCACCAGGATAAAACCCGTAGCCGCGCCGCCCAGGTGAGCAAAATGTGCAATGTTATCGCCAGTTACCTGGCCCACTCCTCCAAGAAGGTCGTACAGCACCATACCCAGCACAGCCCATTTGGCCTTGACGGGAATGGGGATGAGCATGATGAAGAGTTCCGTATTGGGAAAAAGATACGCAAACGCTACCAGTATTCCCATTACCGCACCCGAAGCTCCCACTGCCGGGGCGCCTGTTCCCATAAAGTATTGAACCGCCAGGTGCGCCACGGCAGCGCCTACGCCGCAGATGAAGTAGAACAGGAGGAACCGCTTGGGCCCCCACACATTCTCCAGCATCTTCCCGAACATCCAAAGGCCGAACATATTGAACAGTATATGCATCATGTCGCCATGCGTGAACATGTGCGTGGCCAACTGGTAAGGTTCAAAGCCCTCACCTATGGGATACATGGCGAACAGGAGTTTCAGGTTTATCTGCCCTTCCAGGAA
>DASWNB010000581.1:0-2549 GCA_036399455.1 Flavisolibacter sp.
ACTCATCAACGCGGTGAACAACGGCAAGCAGGTAACGGTAATGCTGGAACTAAGGGCCCGCTTCGATGAAGAAGCCAACCTGGCCTGGAAAGAGCGCCTGGAGGATGAAGGCGTGAAAGTGCTGATCGGCATTCCCAACATGAAGGTGCACGCCAAGCTCTGTCTTATCCGCAAGCGCATGAGCGACCGCATTGTGCAGTACGGCTTTGTAAGCACCGGCAACCTCAACGAAAGCACCGCCCGTGTTTACGCCGACCATTGCCTGCTGACCTCCAACCGCAACATCATGGCGGACATCAACAGGATATTTAATTATATAGAACACTATAAAACCGGTACGCATTTTCTCAAGGCCTGCACTACCCTGCTTCCCAGCCCCGATTTTGCCAAGAGGGCGGTGATCAGGATGATCCATACCGAGGTAAAACATGCCCGCCGCGGAAAGCCGGCACGCATCATAGCCAAAATGAACTCGCTTTCCGACGGGGACATTATCAGCGAACTGTACGAAGCAGCAAGGGCCGGTGTGGAGATCAAGCTCATTATCCGCGGCGTCTTCTGCCTGCTCACAGACAGCCAGAAATTCCTGAAACCCATCCAGGCCATCAGCATCATCGATGAATACCTGGAGCACGCCAGGGTATGGATATTCCACAACGGTGGGAAAGACAAGGTGTTCATCTCTTCGGCGGACTGGATGATACGCAACATGGAGCACCGTGTGGAAGCTACCTGCCCCATCCTGCACGAGGAGCTTAAACAGGAACTGATGGACATTATCAATATACAGTTGCGCGACAATGTAAAGGCACGCTGGCTGGATAATGACCTGAGCAACGAGTATGTTCATTCGGAAGACGAGAAGATACGCTCACAGGTAGAGACCTATAATTTCTTAAAAAGCAAAATAGAAGTACTTGAGATTAGCAGCCATTGATATAGGCAGTAACGCCGCCAGGCTATTGATACACGATGTGATCATAGGCCCGCAGGATAAGCCCGATTTTGTAAAGCTGGCGCTGGTGCGTGTACCGCTCAGGCTGGGTTTTGACGTATTTGAAAGGGGAAAGATATCGGAACTCAAGGCGGAGCAACTGGTAAAGACCATCAAATCGTACAAGCTGCTGCTGGATGTGTATGAAGTAAAGCACCTGAAGACCGCCGCCACCGCCGCCATGCGCGACGCATCGAATACAAGGGAGATACTGGACCGCGTGCTGGCCGAAACCGGCATCGACATACAGGTGATCACCGGCGAGGAAGAAGCCAGCTTTATATACGAAAACCATGTGGCCGAGAACATGGACAGCAGCGAATCGTATTTATACATAGATGTGGGCGGCGGCAGCACCGAGCTTACTTTCTTCAGCGACGGCCGCCTGGTTGCCAAGGAATCCTTTAACATCGGAACCATCCGCCTGCTGAAAAACCAGGTGGACGAGGACGCCTGGGAACTGATGCACAAATTCATCCGGGAAAAAACCAGCGGCTATCACCACATCACCGCCATCGGCTCCGGCGGCAACATCAACAAGATATTCTCTCTTTCCAAGCGCAAGGAAGGCAAGCCCCTCAACCTCGAGTTGCTCCGTAACTATTACCGCGAATTCAGCAACCTCACCGTAGCCCAACGCATCAACCTCTATAAGCTCCGCGAGGACCGTGCAGACGTTATCGTTCCCGCCCTCCTCATCTACATCAACGTCATGCGCTGGGCCGACGCCAATGACATCTTCGTCCCCAAGATTGGCCTCGCCGACGGCCTGATCCATATTCTTTACGATGAAGTGAAGAGTGCAGCGGTGCAGGTTTGAGGGTATCACGCAAAGCCGCAAAGAAGCAAAGGGAAGTCCTTATTGCGATCAGCCTTTACAGAGGCGATGAAAAAAATACTCAATATTCAACGCTCAATTTTCAATTCTCAGGGAGTTTCCAATTCAGCAACGCACTTGAGAATTGAACATTGAATATTGAGTATTCCCACCTGAACGGCCTCACCGCCTGTATAACTGACCGCTCCCAAAAGCCTTCCCTTGCTTCTTTGCGCCTTTGCGTGAAACCTCTGTTCCTTTGCCTGAAACAACGTAATTTGCCCTCTTAAACTCCTCTCATGAGTGCAAACACTCCGGAAGTAAAACGGATTACAACCAATACGCTGCAAAGAATGAAAGCATCGGGTAAGAAGATAGCGATGCTCACAGCTTACGATTTTTCTTTTTCAAGGATATTTGATGAAGCAGGGATAGACGTGCTGCTGGTCGGCGACTCGGCCTCCAACGTAATGGCCGGCCACGAAACCACGCTTCCCATCACCCTCGACCAGATGATCTACCACGCTTCCTCCGTTATCCGCGGCGTGAAGCGCTGCCTGGTGGTGGTGGACATGCCTTTCGGCTCTTACCAGTCCAACGGCGATATTGCTTTGGCCTCTGCCATCCGCATCATGAAAGAAACCGGCGCCCCTGCCATCAAGCTCGAAGGCGGCGAAGAAGTGGTGGACTCCGTAAAGCGCATCATATCCGCCGGCATCCCCGTAATGGGCCACCTGG
>DASWNB010000582.1:0-7755 GCA_036399455.1 Flavisolibacter sp.
CGTGAAACTTCGCGCCTTCGGGCCATCGTGGTTACCAGCACGGAGGCGTGCACCGGAAGATCGGTGGTCGGTGGTCGATTATCGGTCATCGATCATCGGTCATCGGTTCTCAACCCATTTTCCGGATCAATCTTCCCAATACCTGGAGACCGTAATCAACATCATTGTCGTAAGATTTCCCAAAACCGATGCGGATGCAGTTGGCGTAGCAGCCCTGCGAGGAGAATATCTGGCCGGGGCCGATGGAAATGTGGAATTTCATGGCTTCCTGGTACAGCTTGTAGGAATTGATTTCCTTGTCCAGCTCCACCCACAATACAAACCCGCCCTTGGGACGGCTCACCTTTACATCGGCGGGGAAGTGCTGGCGGATGCCCTGTATGTAGCGCATGCACTGGGTGTGCAGGGCCTTGCGGAGGTTTTTTAAGTGGTATTCATAGCGGCCGATGCTGAGGAAGTGCGCTATGGCCGTCTGCGTTAATGTGGTGCCGCTGATCGTGTGCATCATCTTTAATTCCAGCACGCGTTTTTGAAAACGCTTGCCAGGCAGGCACCAGCCGATGCGGTAGCCCGGAGCCAGCGATTTGGAAATGGAACTGCAGTGCAGCACCCAATCGTCCGTGTCAAAGCTCTTGCAGGTTTTTGGACGGTGCTTGCCGTAATACAGCTCGCCGTAAATATCATCTTCTATCAGCGGTATCCTGTGTTTGGTGATCAGTTGCACCAGCTTCTTCTTGTTCTCGTCGGGCATGCAACTGCCAAGGGGATTGTTGAAATTGGGCACGAACACACAGGCCCTGATATTGAATTTTCCTATGGCTTTCTCGAGGCAGTCCAGATCAATGCCGGTTTCGGGGTCCATGGCAATCTCCACCACCTTCAGGCCCTGGCTTTGCATCAGTTGGTAAATACCGAAATAGGTAGGGCTTTCAATGGCTACCGTGTCGCCGGGAGAGGTAACGGCTTTCAATGAGATAGCCAGCGCTTCCATGCAGCCTGCTGTAACAATCACATCATCGGCCGTGATCGTGCCGCCCCAATTAAAACTCAGTTTTGCTATCTGCTTCCGCAGCTCGGTATTGCCTTGTATGTCCTCGTAATGCAGGCAACTGGTTTTTGAAGAGCGAAGAGCATGCACTACCGATTTATTCAGCTTGGCGGCGGGCAGCAGCTCGATGGGCGGAGCGGCCACCGCAAAGTTGATCAGGTCATCTGCCGTGATGTGGCGGAACACGTTGGCGATCATTTCCTCCGTGCTCACTTCACTCACCATGGGTTCGGGCTTGGAGATGGCGGGAATGCCCGGGAAACGGCGGTTGTTGAAGCGGACATAATAACCCGACTTCGGACGTGCTTCTATCAACCCTTTTCCTTCAAGATGATAATAAGCCTGGAAGGCTGTGCCCATGCTGATGCCGTACTCATCGCTCAGCACCCGCACGGAGGGCAGCTTGTCGCCAATGCGTAATACTTCCTCGTGGATCATCTTTTCCAATCCTTCGGCTACCTGCAGGTATTTGTGGTCGGTTTTAGGGGCAAGAACTTTCGGCATAAAAATCTGATATAGTCAAAATTAAAAAAACTGAATCTGTTTTGCAGTTTTTTTTCTTGCCAAATTTGTTATATGAAAAAGGATCTGAGGAAGGCCTACATAGCCCTGGCCGTTGTGAGTTTCTTTTGGGGCACTACTTACCTGGCCATACGCATCAGCGTGGTGGACATACCGGCGCTTTTTCTTGTGGGAGTGCGGCAGTTTATTAGCGGGTTGATCATGGTAGCTTATTTCAAGATGATGGGCCACCAGTGGCCCGATCGCAAGTCACTTATAAACATCACCATACAGGGCATCCTGTTTCTCTGCATCAGCAACGGGCTGATGACCTGGGCGCTCCAGTATGTTCCAAGCGGCCTGGCCGCCATCATTGCGGCGCTGATGCCCCTGTTCGTGGTGCTGTTCAGCGTATTGCTGCTGCGCTTTGCACGGTTCACCAGGCTTATGATACTGGGACTGCTCATTGGCATAGGCGGAATTGCCACCATCTTTTACGAGCACCTCGCCAGCATGCTGGATGCGAAGTTTGCCTTTGGCATCGGCCTTTGCCTGATAGCTACCATGTCGTGGTCCTTTGGAACGGTTTACGCTTCCAAGAACAAGCCTGCAACACATATATTATTCGGGGTGGGATTGCAGATGCTGATAGCGGGGGTTATCATGCTGCTCATTTGCCTGGTTTCGGGACAGTACATGAACCTGGCCGATTCGCATCTTTCTTCCCTGCTCAGCCTTATCTATCTCATCGTGGTTGGTTCGGTGCTGACCTATTCGGCTTACCTGTTCGCCGTCAGCAAGCTGCCGCCCACGCTGGTTTCCATCTATGCTTATATCAACCCGCTCGTAGCAATCATACTCGGCTGGCTCATACTGCACGAGAAAATGAGCCTGAACGTCCTTATCGGCTCTCTTATCACCGTTGGAGGAGTTTACCTGGTGAACAGGGAATTTAAAAAACAGCAGTCATGAACCGTATCATCATAACAGATTACCAGCCCGTACACCAGCCCCATTTTGAAACGCTGAACCGCCAGTGGATAGAAAAGCATTTCTTCCTGGAGGAGATCGACCGCTATGTGCTTTCGCATCCCGGAGAAGCCATACTGGACAAGGGCGGCGCCATACTCATGGCGCTGTACGACGGCGAAGTGGCGGGCACTGTGGCCCTGAAGAAAGCAGGCAGCGATGTGTACGAGTTTACCAAGATGGCGGTGTATGAAACGTTCAGGAGAAGGGGCATTGCCGAAGCCCTGAGCCAGGCCGCTTTTGAAAAGGCCGCGCAGTTGGGTGCAGGGAAGATCATACTCTATACACAATCCGGGCTTCAGCCCGCCATACTGTTGTATAAAAAACTTGGATTCAGGCAAGTGCCGCTGGAGCCTGGCGTTTACCAGAGAGCCGATGTTAAAATGGAGATTGACCTGCCCGTAAAAACTATGGAATATGAACATCAAGCTGGAGCCGGCAACGGCGGAACACGCTGAGCACATCAGCCTTATCGGGAGGCAGTCCTTTTCGGATGCCTTTGCACACCTCTTCCTGAAAGATGAAGAGCTCCAGGATTATCTCGACCATACATACGACCCCGCCAGGCTGAAAGAAAGCATCGCCAAACCGAACAATGCCGTATTCATGGCATTTTATGATAACCAGCCGGCGGGTTTTGTGAAGATGAAGAAGGATTCAAGGCACCGTGTCATTCCCGCGGAGCGGCAGTCGGAGCTGCAAAAGATTTATGTGCTGAAGGAATTTCACGGCACCGGCGTGGCGCAGGCGCTGATGAACGAAGTGGCGGACCTGTCGCGGCGGATAGCTACAGGATGCCTGTGGCTGGATGTGCACGTCGCCAACGACAAGGCCATCAGGTTTTACGAAAAGAACGGATTCAACAAGGCGGGCAGGCACGAGTTCATGATCGGCACTCAGTTGTTTCATTACCACGTGATGGCCCTTCCCATACAAACCTCATAACAATCATAATTTATGGAAGCAATAAACGAGATCCAGGTCATTAAAACAAAATTCTCCAGGCTGTCGCAGATCAACTGGAACCAGCTTGAGTTCGGGAAGCTGATCTCCGATCACATGTTCGTCTGCAAATTCGCCAACGGCGAATGGCAGAAGCCGCAGATCGTACCTTACGGCGAGTTGCGCCTCAGCCCCGCCACGCTGGCGCTCCACTATGGCCAAAGTGTGTTTGAAGGCATGAAGGCTTTTTACATGGAGAACGGTTCCATCAACATCTTCCGCGTGGAGAAGCATTACGAGCGGCTTGTTCGTTCACTCTTCCGCATGTGCATGCCCATCATGCCGCAGGAGTTGTTCACCGACGCGCTGGAGCAACTGATGCGTGTTGACAGGGCCTGGGTTCCCAAGATGCCGGGCGGCGCTCTTTACCTCCGCCCCTTCGTGTTTGCTTCCGAATCGAGGTTTGGCGTGAAAGTGTCCGACGAATACCATTTCATCATCTTCAGCGGTCCCGTAGGTCCTTATTACCAGAAGCCGCTCCGCGTAAAGATCGAGAAAGATTTTATCAGGGCGGCACGAGGCGGCACGGGTGCAACCAAGTGCTCCGGCAATTACGGAGGCGCCTTCTTCCCCACCCAACTGGCCCGCGAGGAAGGCTTCGACCAGGTGCTGTGGACCGATGCGAACGAGCATGAATACATCGAGGAATCAGGCACCATGAACGTGATGTTCGTGCTTGACGGAAAGCTGGTAACCCCTCCCCTGTCCGATTCCATCCTCGACGGCGTAACCCGCGACTCGCTCCTTCAACTGGCCCGCGACCTGAACATACCCGCCGAAGAAAGGCCGGTCAGTTCCTCCGAGCTGAGAGCAGGTTTCAAAAACGGCACGCTCACCGAAGCCTTTGGTGCAGGCACCGCCGCGGTAATAGCTCCCATCGCCTCCATCAACATAGATGGAATTGACTACACACTCCCTGCATACACCGCTTCCTCCATCCAGAACCGCCTCAAGGAAAAGCTGGACGCGATACGTTACGGAAGAGAAGAGGATGAGCATGGGTGGAATTCGATGATATGAGGAAAAGCTGTTGGCTGATAGCTGATAGCTGTTGGCTTTGTTCCCGTTTAAGCGATGGACGATGCGTTACTTAAGAAGATGTATTTAACCGCCAGGACACCAAGGCGCAAGGAAGGTTTTATGCACTTGTCCCGACGCAAGCGGGAAAGACGCAAGGAAGCAAAGAAGAGAAGCTGCACGGTGACCGGTCGTTCGCCGTCTCTTATCCTCTTTGCGCCTTCGGTCCTTAGCGGCTTTCCGCTTGCGTCGGGACAAGTGCGTGAAATATTCTAGCGTCCTCGCGTCCTGGCGGTTAATTTATTTATCCTTAAGTAACGTAAAGCCAATCGGCTGAACGGGAACAAAGCCAACAGCTATCAGCTATCAGCCAACAGCTTTCCTATGCACTCCTTCAGGCTTTCCTTCCAGTCCCTCAGTTGAACCGGGTACGTGCTGATGATCTTGCTCTTGTCCAATACGGAGTAAGCGGGACGTTTGGCGGGAGTAGGGAATTGAGCGGTGGTGATGGGATTGACGATGCAGGAAGAGTCGATGCTTTTCCTGATCTCTTCGGCGAATTCGAACCAGGTGATGACGCCTTCGTTGCTGTAGTTGTAGATGCCGGGCGTCCAATCGGAGTGGCGGATGATGGCGATGATGGCGGCAGCCAGGTCGGCGGCATAGGTGGGCGAGCCGTACTGGTCGTTCACTACGCCGAGGCTTTCCCTTTCTTTCATCAGCCGCATCATGGTCTTCACAAAATTGTTGCCGTAGGAAGAGTAAACCCAGGATGTTCGGATAATAACTGAATCAGGGTTCTTCCCTGTTGCGGCCTGCTCACCGGCAAGTTTCGTTTGACCATAGCTGTTGATGGGATTGACGGGCAGGGATTCGGTGATGGGTTCCTGTGCCTGTCCGTCAAAAACATAATCGGTTGAAATATGGATGAAGCGGGCGCCATGTGTGCTGCAAAGGCGGGCCAGGATTCCTGCTGCTGTTCCGTTGATGCGGAGGGCCGTTTCTTTTTCCGATTCTGCTTTATCAACGGCCGTATAGGCTGCGCAGTTCACCACGAACTGAGGCTTGTGCTCTTCAAAGATGGAAGCCGAAACAGCTTCATCGTCTATGGGCCACTGGCTGCGGTTGAAAAAAACAAATTGGTATTGGGGGTATAAAGGGGCAAGGTCCTTCAGCTCGGAGCCGAGCTGCCCGTTGCTTCCCGTGACCAGTATCTTAGGTGCGGCTTCCATCGTCAGTGTATTCAAAATTACTTTGGTGAGAGGCAAACGGAGGCAGCACCTGGTCCTTGTCGGAGATCAGTTGCGCGTCAACCGGCACCTGCCAGTCTATACCCAGCTCAGGGTCGTTGAAAAGGATACCGCCCTCGCTTTCTTTATTATAAAAGCGGTTGCACTTGTACAGCACCGCAGCACGGGGGCTAAGCACCGAAAAACCGTGGGCAAATCCTTCAGGAATAAAAAGCTGCTGTTTGTTCTCCGCCGACAGTACCAAAGAAATGTGCTGTCCGTAAGTAGGCGAGCCTTTGCGTATGTCCACCGCCACGTCCAGGATCTCTCCTTCCAATACCCTTACCAGCTTGCACTGGGCATGAGGGCTTTTCTGGTAGTGCAGCCCTCGGATAACTCCATAAACCGATTGTGACTGGTTGTCCTGTACAAAGCGGGTATCTATCCCCTGTTCGCGGAACACCTGCTCGTTGTACGATTCAAAAAAATAGCCGCGGCTGTCCTCGAACACTTTCGGCATGAAAACAAGAAGGCCCGGGATGGGAGTGGTTTCAAATGGCATATTAAAAGCTCCAGTAGTTTCTGCTGTTTATCTTTCCCCGGTACATTCCTTTAAGGTCGGCTACCAGGGCATCGGGTTTGGTGATGGAGGCAAAGTATTCATCATCGAGGCCGCCATAAGGTTCGTGGCAAACAGTGACGATCACTGCGTCATAATCCTTGCCTATTCCTTCAGCCAGGCCGAAGCCATACTCGTGCTTCAGCTCGTCGCTGTCGGCATGAGGGTCCACCACGTCTACGTTCAGGAAGAATTCCTGCAGCTCACGCACCACGTCGGCTACCTTGGAGTTGCGGATGTCGCTTACATTTTCCTTGAAGGTGGCGCCCATCACCAGCACGCGGGCCGATTTCACATCGCTTACATGGCTGATGATGTGCCGCACCACTTTACGGGCCACATAGTTGGCCATGTTGTCGTTGATGTGGCGGCCGGCCAGTATCACACGTGAGTTATAACCCAGCTCGCTGGCCTTGTAGGTAAGATAGTAGGGATCAACGCCAATGCAATGACCGCCCACCAGGCCGGGGCTGAATTTGAGAAAGTTCCACTTGGTGCCGGCAGCTTCCAGCACCTCGTAGGTATTGATGTTCATTTTGTCGAAGATGATCGACAGCTCGTTCATCAGCGCTATGTTCAGGTCGCGCTGGGTGTTCTCGATGATCTTGGCGGCTTCGGCTACCTTGATGGAGGAAGCCCTGTGCACACCCGCATCCACTACCAGCTCGTACACTTTTGCAATTTCTTCAAGTGATTCCTCATCACAGCCGGACACCACTTTTACCACCGTGCGGAGGGTATGCTTTTTATCACCGGGGTTGATGCGTTCCGGCGAATAGCCCGATTTGAAGTCCTGTATGTTCTTCAGCCCCGAAAGCTTTTCAATGATGGGAAGGCAATCCTCCTCGGTGCAGCCGGGGTAAACGGTAGATTCGAATACCACGTAATCACCCTTCTTTATCACCTTGCCGATGGTTTCTGAAGCTCTTTTTACGGGAAGAAGATCGGGCACATTGTGCTCGTCAACAGGCGTGGGCACGGCCACCACGAAGAACTTTGCTTCGCGCAGCACGTCCAGTGAATTAGTGAACACGATGTCACAGCCTTCGAACGCTTCCTTATCCAGCTCGTTGCTCGGGTCTATGCCCTGCTTCATCATCTCTATGCGCTTCTCGCTGATGTCGAAGCCGATCACGGACAACTTCCGGGCAAACTCCAGGGCTATGGGCAGTCCAACGTAGCCCAGGCCAATCACGGCCAGCTTCTGTTTTTTGTCAACTAATTCCTGGTACATATTTATTTCTTCCTATTCCTATTTATGGCTGTTGAATTCCTTTGGCTGCTTCGCCCATTCGGAAGAAGGCAGCGAT
>DASWNB010000583.1:0-2291 GCA_036399455.1 Flavisolibacter sp.
CATAACCGGTACGCTGGTAGTTGTTCAGCAGGTTGGTGGCGCCGAGACGCAGGAGGCTCTTGGAATTGGGCAGCTTGTAGGTGATCTGGCCATCGAGCCAGCCGAATGACGGCAGGGTGCCGGTGGCGAAAGTACCTTCATAATAGTTCTCATCCTGCCACTTGTATATGAAGTTGAAACCGATGTTCTTCCAAACGTTATCATTACGGAAACCCAGGTTGTAACGAAGCTTGGGCGCATTGAAGTTGGTGATCACGTCGGCGGGAACATCCTTCAGTTGGTCGGAGAACACGTTGCCGTACACAAAGAAATTGCGGGGCAGTTGGTATTCTACGGTAAGGCCCCAGCCGATCGCTTTTACTTCGGTGTTGGTGTTCTGGATGTAAGACAGGTTGCGGGTAGTGCCGGGATTGAAGATGCCCGTTGCAGAGCCGGTAGTAGACTGTCCTACGGCTATACGGCCCAGGAAGTTTTTGTACTGGCTGTAATATACATATGCATCCAGCAGCAGCCTCCTGTTCACCAGGCCGCGGTAGCCCAGCTCGTAGGAAGAAACGCTTTCGGGCTTCACATCGTTGTAAGTACCCCTTTGCAGTAAGGCTGTGTTGGCGGGGTTGCCGCTGGCCCTGTAAGCTGTAATGCTCTCTGCAGTGTAACCGGGATTGGCTCCGCTCAGGCCGTAGTAGTCCTGGAACTCGGGGATAAGGCCGATCAGGATAACCGATACGGTGTTCAGGTTGATATACTGGTCCTGGTTGGTCGGGAAGCGGTAGGCGGTCTGGTAGGAAAGGCGGATGTTGTTGTCCTTGGCAACCTGCACGGTGGCGGTCACCCTGGGAGTGAACCTTCCTTCAAAATTGGTGTGCCTGTCGTAGCGGCCGGCGGCTGTTATGGTGAGCACATCGTCCAGGAACTTCTTCCGCAGTTGAACGTAAGCGCCGTATTCAGCGGGCTTCAGCTTGCCGGCGGTGTCGGCAAAGATGGTTCCCTGCGAGTTCAGCACGTACTGCTTCCACTGGGCTCCGGCAATCACTTCCACCATGTCGGAGAAGTTGAACTGGTCGGAGAAGTTCAACTGGCCTTCAGCAGACCAGAGGTCGGAGCGGTCGAGGAATTTGGCGCCGGTGGGGATGGGCCTGTTCCTTACCTGCGTAGCGGTTTCGTTGAACTGGGTGGTGCCGGGCATCAGGCGGCCCTGGTCGGCAAAGGCCCTGGCGTTCTGGTGGGCGGCATAGTTGGAAGCGCCTGCTGCACGAGACTGGAAGTAAGCGGCAATGTACTGGGGGTACCAGGTCTGGCTAGGCTTCCATGCTTCGTTGATCAGGCGGCCGAGGGCAGTAGCCTGGTAAGAGTCACCGGCGTTCTCCTGGGTAGTGTACCCGCGAAGGAACCAGTTGTTGCTTCTCAGCTCCAGCTTGTGCTGGGCCATTTTCAGGTTGCGCAGCGAATAGCGGTCGGCGCCGGTGTAAACCGTGGTGCCGGTTCCGAAATAGCTGTTCCAGGAAAGCTCCATATCAGGAGTGAGCTTGTAGAACAGGCCGCCGGTCATTTTATAATTCACTGTATTGTAATCCACCAGGTGACGCTCGTCGTAACCTGTGCGGGAAACGTTCTGGTTGGGAATGAGGTTGTTCCTCAGGCCGAAATAGAAAGGCACCAGGTTGGTAACCGAAGGCTGCAGCGGGGCAGGCAGAGCGCCGATAAAGGCGGCTATCTGGGCCTGCGTGGCGTTGGCGGGCAGCGTGTTGAGGGCGGCTACGATGTCCAGCGCTCCGCCGGTAGCGGCCAGGATGCCCTGGCGGGTCTGTGCCTGTACCAGTTGAGCAATGGACTGTATGTTCTGGGTGGTTTCATCGCCGTATACGTTGATGCCGTCGTAGTTGGGATCGGTCTGCCTGTCGCCGGGGATCTCCTTGCTTAATACGTTGTTCCTGGCCACGTTGGTGCGGTCGTTTGCTTCCCAGTCGCGGGCCTTGATGAACTGGCCGGTAACCTTGAAGGCGAACTTCTCGTTGATGGCTTTGGCCCAGCGTACGTTCCAGTCATAATAGGGAGAAGCGGACTGGTTCTGTGCGCCTATGTTCATAACGCCCTGCTTGATCTGGAAGCTGAGGCCGGGAGTGCGGAAAGGATTCTTGCTGTTGATCAGAAGCGTGCCGTTCACGCCGCCGGAGCCGTAAAGGGCCGATGAAGCGCCGGAAAGCAGCTCGATGTTGTCCACATCCAGCTCGGTAATACCGATCACGCTGCCTACGGAGAAGTTCAGGCCGGGAGCCTGGTTGTCCATACCG
>DASWNB010000584.1:0-2575 GCA_036399455.1 Flavisolibacter sp.
CTCCGAATAGGTAACGGGCTCGTAACCAAGCTCGCTGTTGATCTTCATTACGGCAAGGCCGGTGGTGAGGCCAAAGATCTTCGCTTCAGGGTATTTCTCACGGCTGAGCTGGAAGATGCGCTGCTTGATGGCCTTGGCCACGCCGCTCTTCCTGAACCCGGGCGACACAATGAGGCCCGAGTTGGCCACGTATTCCCCTTCCCAGGTTTCTATGTAGCAGAAGCCCACCCAACTGCCATCGCCGGTAAGCGCAATGACAGCCTTGCCTTCCTCCATCTTCTGGGAAATGTACTCGGGGCTTCTTTTGGCGATACCCGTACCCCGGGCCTTCGCCGACGACTCCATTTCATCGGTTATGGTTTCCGAGTAAAATTTATCGGCAGGGGTTGCCACCCTGATGATAATATTTTGATTGTCCACTTGTGTCAAAAGAATTAATGATGAGGATAACCAATCCGAAAATAGTGCCGAAGGGGAATTTCACTGATAGGGGCCGTGGTCAGGAGCTCGTCCTATCAGCATCCACGTCGCCTGGAGAGGTAGCGGAACAGGTCGAAGCACACGGCATATACCCCTGTGGTAAGCCGGGCGTGAAAGATGAAATGCTTGTTCTGTGTGTTCGTGTTCATGTTACTGCCGCAAATGTATAGCACAAAATGAAAACGCTAAGCTAATTTTTTGCTTAACCGCCAAGGCGCCAGGACGCGAGGATTTCACGCAAAGCAGCAAAGAAGGAAAGGCTGCAAGCCGCAAGCCAGCAGGTGCACCTGTCTGCCCGCAACTCACACATATACTTGCAGCTTCTCTTCTTTGCTTTTGCGCCTTTGCATGAAATCCTCGCGTCCTGGCGCCTTGGCGGTTAATTCCCTGGCGAGCGCAGCGCAGCCATCAAAACTCCATACCGGAGGCCGTAATGGTTCGGCCGCCGCGGCCGCGGGTGTCGAAGAGACGAAGCTTGACGGGACCTTTCGCGGGAATGGGACCTTTGTAGAGGGGGCTGATGGAGTTGGGCTCCTGGCCGTTGGTGGTGTAGCGGAGCGTGAGGCCGGGGAACTGGATGTTGGCTTCCACCATGCCGTTGCGG
This sequence comes from Flavisolibacter sp., assembly GCA_036399455.1. GTDB lineage: Bacteria > Bacteroidota > Bacteroidia > Chitinophagales > Chitinophagaceae > Flavisolibacter. Next base: position 1,085 of record DASWNB010000584.1, read on the forward strand.
ACCACGGCCCCGGGAGTGGGAATACGGTAGTTGAAGCCTCCTGCATAGAAATCGAGGCGGGGCAGCTCACGCTTGCCCAGCACATTCACAAACCGCGACCAGGCGGCGGCATAAAGCTGCGAAGCTTTCGTGCTGTCCTTTTCGGTAGCCCAGTCGGGGTCGGGAGACCAGGCACGTTCGGCGAGGCCGAGTAGCTTGGGAAGAAGCAGGTACTCCATGACCTGCGATGAGCGGAGGGTTTCGGCCCAGAGGAGGCCCTGGAGGCCGGGGATGTTTTCCCTGCCGTAATCTGTTAATCTTTCCTTGCCCTGGAAGAAGGAGGCGGAAACGCGGTTGCCGTTAATGTCTACATCCAGGAAGCCGCCCCAGTACTGTCCTACCTCGTTGAATTCCTTCTGATAGGCCAGGTCGAAGTACATGTTGGAAACGGGGGAAAGGATGACGCGGTAGCCTGCATTGGCAAGCTGGTAAGGCAGGTCTTCAGCGCCAAAGCCGATAACGTTGTTCCATACATCCACCTGCATGCCTGTGGCGGCAAAATCGGGGTTGGGAATATACACGGCACGGCCGTCGAGCCTTGTCTTGCGCATGCCCGCTTCTTCCCATCCGTACACGTAAAGCCCCCTGCTCTTCATCATCTTTGTCACCTTATCGAAGTAGTGATACCAAACGTCGTTCACATTATTTACCATTGGATCGGAAGCTATCAGCTTGTGTACTTCCGGCGAACCGGTCCACACGCCGTTAGGCACTTCATCGCCGCCGAAGTGAATGGTTTCCAGCGGAGCCCCGGCCTCTGCATACATGGCTATCAGCTCGTCCGACACTTTTTCCAAAAAGCGGTAGGTAGAGGGAAGGGCGGGGTTGATGACGTTGCGGAACCAGCGCTGCACCGAGCGGTATTTGGATGTGTCCTTCAGGTCGTAAAGCAGGTATTCTTCGGCGGCTTCCTTCCTGCCTTCGCGCATCAGCCTTTCATAACGGACATCCATAGCTGCTATGGCGGCTCGGGCATGGCCGGGGGTCTCTATCTCTGGAATCACCTTGATGTGCCGGCGGGTAGCGTAGCGAAGTATGTCCATGAAATCCTGCCGCGTGTAATAACCGGTGCCCGATGTGGTGGTGTCCGGCCCGGAGCCGAAGGAAGGATGAAGAAAGTTTTTATCGTTCAGCGCGTGGGCTCTTTTCGCTCCTACCTGTGTCAGTTCGGGCAGGCCGGGAATTTCCAGGCGCCAGCCTTCGTCGTCGCTGAAGTGAAAGTGGAATACGTTGAGCTTATACAGCGCCATCAGGTCCAGTGTCTTGAATATCTGCTCTTTTGTTTGGAAATTCCTGGCCACATCAAGCAGAAAGGCGCGATGGCGAAAACGCGGCGAGTCCACCACTTCCACGGCAGGAACGGCTATGGAAGCCTGCTTTGATTTCCAGGAGCCGGGGGGAAGAAGGGATTTGAACGATTGTATTCCGTAGAAGATGCCCGCAGCCGTGGAA
>DASWNB010000585.1:0-4047 GCA_036399455.1 Flavisolibacter sp.
CACCGTAATTTTCTGAGTAAGGTCACCATTCGCAATCGCCGTCGCCACCTTTGATACGTCACGAAGTTGTACGGTAAGGTTACCCGCAAGCTGGTTTACGTTATCTGTCAAATCTTTCCATACACCACCCACGCCTTTTACCGTGGCCTGTCCGCCCAGCTTTCCTTCGGAGCCCACTTCACGGGCAACACGGGTAACTTCGGCGGAGAATGAGTTCAACTGGTCCACCATCGTGTTGATGGTGTTCTTCAGCTCAAGGATCTCGCCTTTCACGTCCACCGTGATCTTGCGCGACAGGTCGCCACGCGCCACGGCCGTTGTTACTTCGGCGATATTACGCACCTGGCCTGTAAGGTTGGAGGCCATCTGGTTTACGGAGTCCGTCAAATCTTTCCATGTACCGGCAACGCCCTGCACTTCGGCCTGGCCGCCAAGCTTTCCTTCGGTACCCACTTCGCGTGCCACGCGGGTCACCTCGGAAGAGAAGGAGTTCAACTGGTCCACCATCGTGTTGATGGTGTTCTTCAGCTCCAGGATCTCACCCTGTACGTCCACGGTAATTTTCTTGGAAAGGTCGCCCTTGGCCACCGCGGTGGTCACTTCGGCGATGTTACGCACCTGGGCTGTAAGGTTACCGGCCATCTGGTTCACAGAGTCGGTAAGGTCTTTCCACACACCGGCCACGCCTTTTACGCGGGCCTGTCCGCCCAGCTTTCCTTCGGAGCCCACCTCACGGGCAACACGGGTTACTTCCATGGAGAAGAGGTTGAGCTGCTTCACCATGTCGTTCACCTCCTTGGCAATGCGGAGGAACTCGCCCTGGAGCTTGTGGTCGCCGATCTGGAGCGGCATTTCCTCGGAGAGGTTGCCCTTGGCCACCGATCCGATCACGTGGGCTATTTCAATAGTAGGATGCACCAGGTCGGAGATGAGGCCGTTGATGGCCTCCACACCGTTGCTCCATGAGCCGCGGGCATATTTGGGAAGTTCGATACGATGGTTTAGGTTACCCTGCTTACCGATGGTCTTGCCGGCCTTGGTGAGCTCGTGCATCAGGATCTCGTTCAGGGTAATGATCTCGTTGAGGGTGTCGCATATCTTGCCGTTCAAGCCCACCTGGTCGATGGACATGCGCACGTCGAAGTTGCCATTCTTCACCTCGGCCAGCACGCGGAGGAGCTCACGGAGGTCGAGCTGGTCGTCGTGCGACGAGCCGTTGCCGTGTCCGTTTCCGTTGCCATTGCCGTCGGGGAGGGTAATAAGGTCTTTTTTGGGTTTGGGCCTGGATTTCTTATCGCCGTTGGAGGGGATGATTAATTCACTTGTGGAAGGAGTGGTGTCTACGGCGGACTCAGCGGGGCCGTTAAAGCTTCGCTTTTTATTACTCATGGTAAGGGTGATTATTAGGAGCCAAACCTAATGAAAAGAAGGTAGGAGACCAAATATTATGCATCCTCCCCAGGGGCGGTTGCAGGAATTAGCATTTTATAAGTAAATACCCTTGCGGGACGATGTGCCCGTTTTTTTTAAAAAATGATACCTTCGATGGCTCAACCACCAGTTAACACCTAAGAATGGATATGCAAAGCCCCCAGCCCAGGACGGCAATAAAGAACATCTTCCTCGCCGAAGATGACATAGACGACCAGGAGTTCCTGACCGAGGCCTTGAAGAGCCTCGACGACAGTATCGTTGTACACGTGGAAAGCTCGGGCGAGAAAGCTGTATTATACCTGCAGAACCTTCCCGATGGTCAAACCCCCTGCCTCATTATACTCGATTATAACCTTCCGCTGGTAAGCGGGCACCAGATACTCCAGAACATCAGCCAGTGGGACCGTTATAAGGACATCACCAAGGTGGTATGGAGCACCTCCAACTCGCCCCATTACGAGCAGGTCTGCCTCCAGTCCGGCGCTGCCGCGTATTTCGTCAAGCCCTCGGACATTGCGGGAATACACCAACTGGCTAAGAAGATGCTGGGTCTGTGTAGTTAGATAACCGATAAGGGACCACCGGTAACCGAAGCTGCGAGTTAAGAGTTGTGAGCTGCGAGTAGAAAGTTACAGTCTTTGTGCTCCTTTGTGCTTTCGTGCCTTTGTGGTTACGCCTTTTACCCTTCACCTTCCGCCTTTTTCACCTTTACTCTCGATTTATTGCGGAAAACATTCTTCTCCGACTCATGCTCATACACGGTTGTGCGGGCCCGGCCGTTGATGTCGTACAGGTCGTCGCCCTGGCCGCCGTGGAGGATGAGACGGATGCCGGGGGATACGTCCTCTCCTACCATGAATTCATCAGCGCCGCCAAAGGCGTTTATTACGAGGCGGTGGGTATCGTGTTTATCCAGGATGCGGTCGTAGAGCTTGCGGTTCTTTTCGTCGGTGACGGTCAGCCGCAGGCCGGTGGATACGGGGGTGATGCGGAATATCTCTTTTTCCGAAGTGCCGTTGTAGGTTACCTGGCGGGAGATAAAGCGGTAATAGCGCAGGGCGTCCTTCATAAGGCCGTCGCGGCGGCTGACGAGCTTACTTTCCGCTTCGGCACCGCTGATGCGGTAGGTTTCGGGCGGAAGCCTGCGGACGGCAGCGGCGATGGTTTCATTGGGGAGCGCCTGCCTGAATTCTTCCAGCACTTCTTCCCAGGCTTTCTTGTCGAGCTCGTTCAGGAAGAACCGGTCGAAGCTCCAGGATTTATAGTTAAGCTTTCTAACCTTCCGGGTGTTGTGGCTGAAGCCTACCAGGTGTTTCAGGGCTATGAGGCGGGCGACCGGCACCAGTAATCCTCCCGAATTAAAAAAAGCCTGGTCGCGGTCGCGGGGGATGGCGTAATGCCAGGTGAGCCCGGCGGAATCCTTTTCTCCCCAGCGCCACTGGTCGTAATGCCGGTCCCAGTCGGCAACGAGCATGTCCAGCAGGCGGGCCTTCAGTATCTGCCGCTGCAGGGGCAGGCGCTTGTTCTTTTCAATAAGCTTTTCCAGCACTTCTTCGGTATTGTCTGTTTCGGAATTATCGGGCGTAGGCTCTCTTTGCTCCAGGAAGCAGAAACTGTTGGCAAAAAGCGAATCGTATTCACCAAAGCCCGGATCGGAAGCCACGTAGTACAGTACGGGATCGGGGGCGCTGATGTTCAGGGCCTTTGCCAGGTGGGCCACAACCAGCGGCGCATGGGGATGTGCGGCGGAGACCATATCCTGCGTTACCTCCTGGGCCACGGTATGCCTCAATGGTTTGGGCAGTGCCAGGGTCACGTCTTTATCCACCGTTCTCAGCACCCATTCGCGGCCATTCTTATCCGCCATCTGGAGCGATTTTGTTTGCTGGCCGCCGCCCAGTTCTTCTATTTTAAGACCCGACTTAGAGAAGTGGAATACGGGCGCCTTGATGGGAGTTGACCATACCTCGCGGTAATTCTTTCCCATGAAGATCCTCTTGAAAATGGAGGGATTTGCGTACTTAAGGCTCGTGGGAGCTATGGCTGAATCGGAAGCCGTATAACGGTACCGGCTGCCCGGGTTTTGCCCCTGGCAGAAGCAAACAAAGAAGCAGGTTACAAACAAAAAGGAGCCTTGCCTGATCATGTATTTTTCCTTTCCTGGTATTAGAATTATCCGTTCACCGTTTCTGCTGAGTTTGGGGATAGATACAATTTGTGTACCAGAGAGGTGAATGGTGATGGTGAATGGAGAATACGTGAATCGTCAATCGTGAATCGTGAATAGCGGGGCTTCCGTGGAGGTGAGTTTTTTTTAACCGCAAAGACGCGAAAGGCGCGAGGAGATGAGAGGTCGTTTGAACTATAGTCTTTTCCTTCGTGTTTCTTTTAGCGTCCCGGCGCGTCGGTAATTATTTCCAACCAGGAATGCAAGGCGGTCACACGCTCCAAAACCTCTAAGGTCGCCTGCGGCCTTCTCCTATGTTTGCCTTTTCTTCAGAAGATTACTTTTCAAGGTTTTTTTATAGCAATAGATTTGATTTTTAGGATGTGAAAAAGGGGTGAGAGCGCAGGCCTTCTTAGCAATTCAATGCTCACGCAAAGATATCGCCT
>DASWNB010000586.1:0-2713 GCA_036399455.1 Flavisolibacter sp.
GCCTACGATGTTGGAAAAATCGTTGGCCAGCCGCACGGTTGTTGCCGGGCTGATGTTGCTGCCCGTTCTTCCCGGCACGTTGTAAAGGATGATGGGCCGCGTGGTGGCGGAGGCAAGCGTCTTGTAGTGCTGGTAGATACCTTCCTGCGAGGGCTTGTTATAATAAGGACTGGCCGAAAGAATAGCCGCAGCCTTTTCAACGGGGAAGGCAGCAAGGTCGTGAAGCAGTTCCTTTGTATTATTCCCCCCGATACCGATGACCACGGGCACCCTGGCTGCTACGGCCGTAAAGGTGGCCTGGATGATCTCCAGCTTTTCTTCCCTGTCCAGCGTAGGTGTTTCACCTGTAGTACCCAGCGTTACCACGTACTGAACGCCTCCTTCTATCACAAAATTGATCAGCTTTTTCAAGCTGTCATGATCCACAGATCCATCAGCCTTGAACGGTGTAACCAGCGCCACACCCGTTCCTCTTAGTATATCTCTTACCGACATTGCTTGTGTTTTTGTGTTGTGGAATTTGGAATTAGGAATTTGGAATTAGGTTCCCGCACCTGCCCCGCAATAAGCGGGAAAGCCGCAAAGGAGAATCACAAGGACGCAAAGCACAAAGGAAGCACTAAGATCTTGTTTCTCCCGGTTGTCGGTTGTACCTTATCGGTTATCGCTCCCTACTCTTCGTCCCAGAACCCCATCCTGCCAAATTTCTCTATCCTGTGGTTTATTCTCTGTTCAACCGGGACGGTCTTTAATTCTTCAAGGACCTGTACCAGGTGAGTTTTCAAGATTTGTGCCGCTTCGGCATAGTCCCAGTGGGCGCCACCGGCGGGCTCGGGTATGATACCGTCCACCAGTCCGAAGCTTTTCATGTGATCGGCGGTAAGCTTGAGCTGTTCTGCCGCTACTTCTTTCTTGTCCCAGCTACGCCAGAGGATGGAAGAGCAGCTTTCGGGGGAGATAACCGTGTACCAGGTATTCTCCATCATATATACGCGGTCGCCCACGCCAATGCCCAGGGCTCCACCCGAAGCGCCTTCACCAATGATGACACAGATGACGGGTACTTTAAGGCGGATCATTTCATAAATGTTGCGGGCTATTGCTTCACCCTGCCCACGCTCTTCGGCTTCGAGGCCGGGGTAGGCGCCGGGAGTATCAATGAGGGTGATGATGGGCTTGTTGAACTTTTCGGCCAGCCTCATCAGCCTGAGGGCTTTCCGATACCCTTCGGGGTTGGCCATGCCGAAATTGCGCATCTGGCGGGTTTTGGTATTGATGCCCTTCTGCTGGCCGATCATCATTACGGTTTGACCTTCCAGTTGTGCGAACCCGCCCACCATTGCTTTATCATCCTTTACATTGCGGTCGCCGAACAGCTCCACGAAATTGGTGGTCATGTTCTGGATGTACTTCAATGTATAGGGTCTGTCCGGGTGGCGGCTAAGCTGCACTCTCTGCCAGGAACTGAGGCTTTGGGTGATCTCCCTTCGCTTGTCCACGATGTTCTGCTCCAGCTTGGTGATCATTTCCGAATAATCGATCTTCTTCTGCTCAGCTGTATGTCTCAGTCGCTCGATTTCGTCGATCAGGTCTTTGATCGGCTTTTCAAAATCCAGGAATTGTCGGTTTGCGTTTGACGGCATAGGCGTTGTAAGTGAACGATAAAAATAAGCAGGATTGAGGAATTGGGGGAGAGAAGTTGCCAGGGGATGACCGATAAGCCATAACCGGCAACCGAAATGGCCTGATTCCAAATTCCCAATTCCTAATTCCCGCTCTTTCTCCTTACGCCTTTTACCTTTCACCTTCTACCTTCCTGACACCGAAAAATCCCATCAAATGCTGGTTAAAACAACAGGGAGCCTCTCAGAATGGGCAATATCTTCAAGAAATGGGCAGAGTAATTCATTTTGAAGGAAGGCTTGCCTCCGGTGAGAGCTATGAGAAGCTCAGGGCTATCGTGCTGGAATTTGCAGAAGTGCATGACCTGCCGGTTCTCCTCTCCGGCACCTATCCTGGACCTGCGGCAGAATTACCGGAGATCTGGAGTCCTCCCCTGCCGGGCATCTTCATCCAGCCGGGTGCTTCCTGTGATTCGCTGGTGCTGGAATTTGACGAGACCCTTCATGTGCGAAGCTCCTGCAGCACCTGGCCGGCAGGCATCAGCGTACATATTCTTGTCATTAACCTGCTGAAAAAAATAGAGCCCTGCTTTTCTTACCTGAACGTAACGGACGAAAGCGGCTACTGGCGCGAGGGTGAAGGGTTGAAGGCAGAAGGTAAAAGGCAGGGAATTAGGAGTTAGCAGATAGGAATCAGGCAATCGGTAGTCGGTGGTCCCTTATCGCTCCTCCCCCTCGCCGCTTCTCTCCTATCCTGTAATCTTGAACTGCTTCGGAACCGGGGCCCGGGAACGGATCTGGCGGCGGAACAGCCAGATTTGCTTGACTTCGCTGGCGTGGATGTTTACCTGGGGATAGGCATCCTCGTTGTCGGAGATCAGTATCCACTCGGTGTTGGACTTCTTATAAATGCGCTTGATGAGAAGCTGGTCGTTGGTAAGGAGGACGTACACGTAGAAATTCCGGATATCGCCCCAGTCTTCTGCCGGAACCATTGTGGCCAGCACTACGTCGCCGGCGCCGAGGGTAGGCTCCATGCTGTCCCCGTCGATCTCGAAATAGCGCCATATAGCACCGGCGGGGTTTACGCC
>DASWNB010000587.1:0-1871 GCA_036399455.1 Flavisolibacter sp.
CTACAAAGTGCCGCCCCTGATGATGAAGGAAACCACCATCGGCTCCGAGATCAGGGACCCTAACCAGCGATTTATATATCTGTACGACTTCAACAGGAACTGGAGCTTCCTGGTGGAACTCATAAATGTATCGAAAGAGGAAAATCCCAAGCTCAGCTATCCTGCAACCGTCCGCAAGGAAGGCATCCCGCCCAGCCAGTACGGCACCAAAAGCCTGCTGGGTGAACGCTTCGCCGACGTGGAAGAGAAATACGATCTCACCCGCGGCGCCGAAGGCTTTGGCGTGGAAGGAGAGGAAAGCGGAGGCGGAGACGAGTTAGGCGGGGCAGAAGAAGGAGGAGAAGAACAAACGGAAGAGTTTTAAGCGGAAGAAAATATTCAATATTCAATGCTCAATGTTCAAGTACGCTTATAGCTTACAAGTCCTCCATTAAGGAACGTCCTTGAAAATTGAACATCGAATATTGAGCATTACCCCAAATGACAGCCTGCTAAAGAAAAGCGTCTTCCTCCATAAACGACCCATTCACCATTGACCATTCACCATTCACGATATTGACTACGTTTGAAAACCGTTATCATCATCGCGGGACCGACCGCCGTTGGAAAAACATCGGTGGCCATCGGGCTGGCAAAACGCCTGGACACGGAGATCATTTCCGCCGACAGCCGCCAGTGCTACCGTGAACTGGATATCGGTGTAGCCAGGCCATCGCCTGAGGAACTGGCTGCTGTTCCCCATCACTTCATCGCGTCGCATTCCATCCACCAGAAAGTAACCGCTTCCACTTTTGAAGCCTACGCGCTGGACAAGCTCTCCCAAATATTCCGGCATAAAGACGTTGCAGTAATGGTCGGCGGCACGGGTCTTTATATCAAAGCTTTTTGCGAGGGGCTGGACGAGATACCTGAAGTGCCGGAGCATATACACAATGAAGTAAAGGAGCAGTACAGGCAGCACGGCCTTGAATGGCTGCAACGCGAAGTGGCTGGCGCCGATGCCGGTTTTTATGAAGTGGGGGAGAAACAAAACCCGCAACGCCTCATGCGTGCCCTGGAAGTGGCGAGGGCTACCGGCCGCTCCATCCTGGAGTTTCGCAAGGGCGGGAAAGCCAAACGGGATTTCAGGATAACCAAGTACGCTTTAGAACTTCCAAAGGAAGAACTTCACCGCAACATCCATACGCGGGTGGACCAGATGATGGAAAGAGGATTGCCGGAGGAAGTGCGTTCGCTTCTTTCCTGCCAGCATCTAAATGCGCTTCAGACCGTAGGGTACAGGGAGCTTTTTGATTACTTCAACGGCGACGTAAGTCTTGATGCCGCGGTGGAAGAGATCAAAAAGAACACACGCCATTATGCCAAGCGGCAGATGACCTGGTTCAGGAAGGATAAGGAATACAGGTGGATGCACCCGTCGGATGCATTGGAAGCGGTACTGAAGGAACCATCCTGATCATACAGGAGAATCTACCCAACTTGCTCCTGCCGAAAAGAACGTGATGTTCCCCTCCAGGATAAATCCGGCGTGAAGCGATATGCCCAAACCTGTAAAGAATCGGATTCTCTGGCCATCGCGGCGTGGGAACCAGGTGTTGCTGATCCTCACCCCAAAACGATCATGAACTTCCCGCGGGCTTGACCAGTCGCCGGTCATTATCTGCGGGCTCGGGTGCATCGATACGCGGGCGCTGCCATCGAACACATGTACTTCGTCGATGCCACCGGTAACGCTGCTCCCTACTTCTTCACCCTTGAAAAAAACATAGAACTGGTCGAGGTACATGGGCGAGCTTTCGATCTGTGTTATGGTGGGGATGGGTATGTGGAACCAGTTGTCTTTGGCTTGTCCCAACCGGAATGTCTTGCCC
>DASWNB010000588.1:0-2171 GCA_036399455.1 Flavisolibacter sp.
GTTTGAACCGCACTCTTTCTCTTTCTGTTTCTTTCTGTGTTCCCACGCCTCTGGAGTTACAAACATAAGAAGAGCGCAAAGGCCTTAAGCGGCTTTAGGGTTTTTGGGAGCTTGCGACTCTTCTTTGCGTTCTTCGCTGGATAGTAGCACGGAGACGCCGGAACACTGCGAGAAACACGAAGGAAAAAGCTGTAGTCCAAACGACCGTTTCTTTGCCTTTCCTTTGCGCCTTTCCCGCCTGCTGCGGGACAAGTGCGTGAAATTTCCTCGCGTCTTCGCGTCCTGGCGGTTAACCCAGGAACGCTTCCACCCACGGAGGCCTCGAAGCAAGGGCCTGTGAATAATTCCTAATTCCTCTCTACGCGAAACCAATCAAAATCAGCAAAACCGGCATCATTCGTTTGAGAAGACCGTACGCAGAAAATACCTGCCTTGGCGCCTTTCCAGCGGCCGACGGTGGCGGCGAATTCTTCGCCTGCATCGGTGAAGGTGGTTCCGTTAAGACTGTAGCTGAAACGACATTTGCCGCCGCTGCTCACTTTTACGCGGAGGTACACGGTGGGGTTAGTTAGTTTGGTGAGAAGCTGCTCTTTTTCAGGGCGGCCCTTGTCGGCGTCCTTACGGACCGTATAAAGAAGAGAGGTGCCTTCCTTGGAGCTCTTCAGCGTAAGCGTGGCGTAGCTGAGGCCCATGATGGTGAGACCGGCTCTTTCGTTTTCCAGCTTGGGATTGGGCGTAAAGGTGAGCTTTGTGGTAATGGTAAATTCTTCTGCGGGAAATTTCTGTAGCAGGATGTTGGGAGCGTTCCAGAGATTGACGGTACTGTCTGGCAGAAGAGCTGAGAAAAGACGCAGCGTTCCGGCCGAAGGATTGGCAAAGGCCCAGGTAGCATTAGGATTTCCCATCCATTGCCATTGCAGCCCAACTTTCTGCCCGTTGAACTCGTCGCTTTCAGCGGGAATTTGGATAGGGTAGGTTTTACCTACGTTGGGCTTTTTATACACCATCACCGGTTCGCCTTTTCCATCACCGTCTTTATCTGCTCCGATCACCGGCCAGTCATTTACCCATTTCATGGGCTGGAGGTGAACGATGCGGCCATAAGCTTCCTTGTCCTGGAAATGCAGGAACCAGTCCTCCCCTGTTTGCGTGTTTACCCATGCGCCCTGGTGGGGGCCGTTCACGGGCGTTGAGCCCTGGTCCATCACTACCTTCCGCTCGTAGGGACCATAAACATTTTTTGAGCGAAGCACCAATTGCCAGCCTGTGGCCACACCGCCTGCCGGTGCAAATATGTAGTAGTAGCCGTTGCGCTTGTAAAATTTGGGGCCTTCAATGGTAGGGTCCAACTCGTGGCCGTCATAAACCAGCACGCCGGGCTCGAGGGTCTTTGTGCCTTCCCTGTTCATCTTCTTCACGGTAATGATGCTCTTGATGCCTGCACGGCTGCCTGCGTAGGCATGCACCAGGTACACCTGTCCGTCATCGTCCCACAGCGGGCAGGGATCGATCAGTCCTTTTCCTCCTTCCACAAGTACAGGCTCGCTCCAGGGCCCGGCGGGGTGCTTTGCCTTGATGAGATAAATGCCAAAATCAGGATCGGGATAATAGATGTAATACTCGCCGTTGCGATAGCGGATGGAAGGAGCCCAAACGCCTTCGCCGTGGCGGGGAAGCGAAAAATGCTCCACCGGTACCTGGCGCTTCAGTGCATGGCCGATAAGCGTCCAGTTCACCAGGTCTCTGGAATGAAGTATGGGCAATCCGGGAACATCCTCGAACGAAGAAGAGATCATGTAATAATCATTTCCCACCCGCACCGCATCAGGATCGGACTAGTCCGCATGAAGAACAGGATTCTTGTACGTGCCGTTGCTCTGATCGGAAACCCAAACTTTGGAAGGCGATTGGGCAGAAGGTGAAAGGCAGAAGGCCAGGAAAAGGAGCAGTATGAAAAATTTCATCATATTCTTTTGAGAAAGTCCACAGTCCACAGACGAGACTTTAATTGGCGAAGCTTTGTTTATTCGCCAGGCAATTTTAATATTCAATATTCAATGCTCAATATTCAATTCTCAACAAAAGTCAATCCTGGACAAATCGACCATCATCCAAAAACTGAAAATTGAGTATTGAGCATTGAATATTATTATTCCTCATACCTCATACCT
>DASWNB010000589.1:0-2754 GCA_036399455.1 Flavisolibacter sp.
GGCGCCATCATGACCAATGACGACGAGCTGGCGGCAAAGCTGAAAATGATCGCCAACCACGGCCAAAGCAAAAGATATTACCACGATGTGGTGGGCTGCAACAGCAGGCTGGACACGATCCAGGCCGCCGTGCTGGAAGTGAAGCTGAAATACCTGGGCGAGTACATCGATGCCCGAAGGAAGCTGGCTGATCAGTACGACGAAGCCTTTGCTTCGCACCCCGGGATTACCGTGCCGTACCGTGCAAAAGACTGCCGGCACGTGTTCCATCAATACACTTTAATCCTGGAGGGGCTTGATAGAAACGGTTTACATGACTATCTTGCGCAGCACAATATACCATCCATGATATATTACCCGCTGCCTTCACACCGACAAAAGATGTTCGGGCACCTGGATGTAGAGGAGACGGAACTGCCGGTAACCGATTGGCTGACGCAAAGGGTAATATCGCTTCCTATGCATACCGAAATGAACGAAGAACAAACGCGGCTCATCACCTCAAAAGTGCTGGAGTTTGCCAATAGATAACCAAACCAAAAACATACCATATGAAAATCGCTGTTGTGGGTACCGGCTACGTAGGATTAGTTACGGGCACCTGCTTTGCAGAAACAGGAAACAAGGTCACCTGTGTGGACATTGACGAGAAAAAAGTGAACAAGCTCGCAGGGGGCGTCATTACCATTTATGAGCCCGGCCTTGAAAAGCTCTTCCAGCGTAACCTGAAGGAAGACCGCCTTCACTTCACTACCAACCTTGCCGAAGGCATCCGCGACGCGGAAATCATTTTCCTGGCCCTTCCCACCCCACCCGACGAGGACGGCTCCGCAGACCTCAAGTATGTTTTGGGAGTAGCAAAGGACATCGGCCACCTGCTCACTGATTACAAGGTTATCGTAAATAAAAGCACCGTGCCCGTGGGCACCGCCAAAAAAGTGCACGACGCCATTGCCGGAAATTACAAGGGCGAATTCGACGTGGTGAGCAACCCCGAATTCCTTCGCGAAGGCGTGGCCGTGGAAGACTTCATGAAGCCTGACAGGGTAGTGGTGGGAACCCGCTCCGAAAGGGCCCGCAAGATCATGGGAGAACTGTATGCACCTTTTGTGCGCCAGGGCAACCCCATCATCTTCATGGACGAGGAATCGTCCGAGCTCACCAAGTACGCCGCCAACTCCTTCCTGGCAACCAAGATTTCCTTCATGAACGAGATAGCCCGCCTCTGCGAAAGAATCGGCGCAGACGTGGACATGGTTCGCCGCGGCATAGGCAGCGACGACCGCATCGGCAAGCGTTTTCTCTTCCCCGGCATCGGCTATGGCGGAAGCTGCTTCCCCAAGGACGTGCAGGCGCTGGTGCGCTCCTCGCATGAAGTGGATTATAACTTCAAAATACTCAACTCGGTCATGGACGTTAACGAAGAGCAGAAGCTCCACCTGATGCCCAAGATCAAAAGATATTTCGACAACGACCTCGTGGGCAAGCACTTTGCCCTGTGGGGACTTGCCTTCAAGCCCAATACGGACGATATCCGCGAGGCGCCCGCCCTGTATATTATCAAGGCACTGGTAGGCGAAGGCGCAACAGTTTGCGCTTACGACCCCGAAGCAATGGACAACGTGAAGGAAACAATAGATGGTGTTATCGACTACGCGGACAGCCAGTACGACTGCCTGAAGAACGCCGATGCGCTGATCATTGCCACGGAGTGGAACGAGTTCCGTACACCCGATTTTGAGCAGATGGGAGAAATGATGAAGGAGAAGGTGATCTTCGACGGACGTAACCTCTTCGATCTTCCCACAATGGAAAAGCTGGGCTATCATTACGAGAGTGTCGGCCGTGCACCGGTAAAACAGGAAGTAGCGGTAAAACAAGATTAAACCATGCAGCAAAAAAGAATACTGATCACGGGCGGCGCCGGTTTCCTGGGCTCGCACCTGTGCGACCGTTTTATCCGGGAAGGATACTACGTAATTGCGATGGACAACCTCATTACGGGCGACCTTCACAACATCGAGCATCTCTTTCCCCTGCCGAATTTCGAGTTCCATAACCACGACGTAACCAAGTTCATTCACATCTCCGGCGACCTGGATTATATCCTGCACTTCGCTTCGCCGGCCAGTCCCATCGACTACCTGAAGATCCCTATTCAGACCCTGAAGGTAGGCGCCATGGGTACGCACAACTGCCTTGGCCTGGCAAAGGCAAAGGGAGCCCGCATGCTGGTAGCCTCCACTTCGGAAGTGTACGGCGACCCGCTGGTGCACCCCCAGACTGAGGAGTATTGGGGTAATGTGAATCCTGTCGGTCCCCGCGGTGTGTACGACGAAGCCAAGCGCTACCTCGAATCCATCACCATGGCTTACCACACCTTCCATAAGGTGGAGACAAGGATCGTGAGGATATTCAACACCTACGGCCCGCGCATGCGGCTGAACGACGGAAGAGCCCTGCCTGCCTTTATCGGACAGGCATTGAGGGGAGAAGACCTTACCGTGTTCGGCGACGGCTCGCAAACGCGTTCGTTCTGCTACGTGGACGACCTCATTGAAGGCATCTACCGCCTGCTGCTGAGCGACTACGACATGCCCATGAACATCGGCAACCCCGACGAAATCTCCCTGAAGGATTTTGCCGAAGAAATACTGGAGCTGACCGGCCACACGGTAAAGATCTCCTACAAGCCCCTGCCCGCCGACGATCCCAAGCAGCGCCGCCCCGATATTTCCAAGGCACGCCGCATAC
>DASWNB010000590.1:0-1904 GCA_036399455.1 Flavisolibacter sp.
GGCCTGATTAAGCACAAGCTGGGCGACGGCTACACCTTTGGAGAAGTTCGCGCAGTAATGGCCCATTACCGCTTCCTCCACAAAGAAGCTGTAGAGTAGTGTTATGGGGGAAGGCGTAAGGTGAGCACTTGGTAAGTCCAAAGTCCCTGGCTTTTTTATCACAAATTCCTTCTGCCCTTCACCTTCTACCCTTCGCCTTCAATCTTCCACCTTTAACCTTTACCCTCCGCCCTCTTCCCCCGCTTGGCTTACTGTTTGTTCTGTTCTGGCTAATAATTTATCCTCAGATGAAACGGCTCCTTACGATAGCCCTCTTGCTCGCTTTTTTGTCAGGATGCAGAACCTCGGGCCCGGGCATTTTTGGCAAGCAAAGTCCGCATGAGCAATACAGCAAAAAATTATCAGATGCAGGATTGAAAGAAACAGCACTGGGTGGCTTGTGGTTTTCCTCTGCAGAAAGAGCATTGGCGCAGCCGCAAACCGTTAGCGTCCCATATAGACAGACCGGTTATTTTGCCGATGAAAATCCAAGAGCCGTAGGCCTCCAGTTTACCAGCCGGCGCGGGCAAAAGCTGATCTTCCGCCTGGAGAAGAAGCCCAGAACTTCTTTTACTATCTATACGGAACTCTGGCGTGTGAACAGCGGCAGGGCTCCTTCCCTGCTTACCTCGATGGATACTACAGCCACCGAGTTTTCCCATGAAGTGGATGATGAACAGGAGACTTTTATTTTACGGCTTCAACCCGAATTGCTGAGAAGCGGCGAATACACCTTGTCCATTTCAGTTGGTCCATCACTAGGGTTCCCGGTATCCGGGAAGTCGGCCCGCGTTGGTAGTGTGTGGGGAGACTCAAGAGATGCGGGTGCCAGGAGACATGAAGGAATAGACATCTTTGCCCCAAAACGTACTCCCGTTATAGCAGCGGCAGATGGAACAGTGAACCGGGTGGAGGAAACCACCATTGGCGGAAAGGTGGTTTGGCTTCGTCCAGAAGGGCGTCCGATTAATTTATATTATGCCCATCTAGATGAGCAGCTTGTTTCTGCAGGCCAGCGGGTCAGGCTGGGTGATACACTTGGATTGGTGGGGAATACCGGTAATGCCCGGACAACCCCTCCACATCTTCATTTTGGAATCTATGGATTTGGCGGCGCCATCAATCCTCTTCCTTATGTTGAGCCAAACATAAAAGAATCGCCAACAGTACGGGTAGCTGCCGATAAGCTGAATACTTATTACCGGACAGTTCGGGATGTGCAGCTTGCAGATGGGTTGAGCCTGAAGAAAAACTCCATTGTTTTTGCTACGGACGCGGATGCACAGTTCTATATGGGTATACTGGCGGATGGAAGAAATGTAAAAATAAGGGCTGATGACATTCAACAGGCTGATAATCAAATACTTGCGCTTAAGCTGCGCGATTCAGCCGCTATTTTAGAGCAACCACTGGCCGCCTCACCTGCCAAACAGTACATACGTACAGGAACCTCTGTAAAAGTGAGGGGGTATTATAATGACCATGCCCTGGTGAGTACGGAAGCAGGTATTGAAGGCTGGCTGCCGCGTCGATTGCTCCAATAGTTACCGGCCCATAAACACCATGAGGATCTGAACATCGCTGGGATTGATACCAGAGATACGGCTGGCCTGTCCGAGTGTCTGTGGTTTGATCCGGTTCAGTTTTTCCCGCGCTTCTGTGCTAAGAGCATTAATACGTGAGTAATCAAACTGAGGGGGAATGGCCAGGTTTTCCATCTGGCTCATACGCTGGACGAGTTCTCTTTCCTTATCGATATACACCTGGTACTTCACCTGGATTTCCGCCTGTTCCTGGCTCTCCTGCTCAAATCCTGCGAGTGCTTCCTTGAGCTTCGGAACTTTTGCTTTTACCTCCTGAAGTTG
>DASWNB010000591.1:0-9221 GCA_036399455.1 Flavisolibacter sp.
CAGTCCTGATGCTCTCGTTCATGATCAGCGACACCATTCGTGTCACCGAGTTAAGGAACAGGAAACTGCAAAGTCCGGAGAGAAGGCCCAGTGAAATGTATTTCAACATTCCCCACTTCCCGGCCTGGAGCAGTATGATTCTCCATAATTGATTCATATTTCTGTTTTTAAATGTTTGGGTCCGCCTACCGGCGATGGTTCTTAATCGTATTATTTAACTTCAGCCTTGATGATTTCCATCTCTTCAGCCCTTTTCAGCACGTTGATGTTCTTCAGCGCAAAGCCATTGTAGCCGTTCACCCGCTGCACGATCTCGTACAGGAAGAAGGGCCTTTCACTGATAGGCTTGATGAATTTCTGGAGCAGGTAGGTGTCGTCCTCCTTGTCTATGAGGATACCGTGCTCCTCCAGTGCGTCGATGTCTATGCCGCTGAACTCAGGGTTGCTGCGCAGCAGCTCGTAGTACGAAGGCGGGAAGCTCACGAAGTCGACATCGTTCTGCTTCATCACGCGGATCGTGTTTATGATATCGGGCGTGGCAAAGGCAAGGTGGTGTATGCCGGGGCCGAACCTGTCAATGTTCTGCTGGATCTTCGACTTCTTGGTATAAGTGTCGGGCTCCGCCATTACAAGCGTGAGGTTTTTATCCGGCGACTGGTTGATGTTGAGGATCATGCCGGTCTTATTCTCCTCGTTGCGCTGGATGCTTTGCACCAGGCTGGTGCCGATGGTGTTGGTGAGATAGCGTGTCCAGAAGCTGATCTCGTTGATCCTTACTTCGGCGGCAATGTGGTCAACGCACTCCAGTCCCGTTGTTTCCTTGCTGGCCGAAGCCTTGCGGGGCATGTAGCCGGGCTTGAACGGACCGGAATAGTCGTCCCTGTTGATGAATACGATCTCGCTGTGGTCGTACAGCTTGATGGCTGCTTCTTCGATGGTGCCCCACTCGTCGCTTGTAACGGTAGGGAATTTCGAGGGAACGGCGCCGTTGGCAACACTCTTCTCGAATGCTTCCTTAACGGAAGAAGTACGCAGGGCAAACCTGCGTACACCACAATAGTTCTGCGCTATATACGAGCTGATCTCGCTGTTGACCGTTCCGTGGCCGGTGGGATACGAAGAGGTGAGCACCAGGCGGATGTCCTTGCTGGCGAGCACGTAGGAGGAAACGTTAGGCATCCCGGTTTCATGATCGGCGTAAGCCTCCACGGTAAACCCCAGCGCCTGCGTATGCCAGTAGGCAAGGGCCTTCGACATGGGGGCGTATATCTCCACGTAATCGATTATATAGCCGTTAAGAGAATGATGGCTCATGTTAGTTGGTTTCAATTTGAATAATCGTTTTCCAGTTGCAGCGCGGCGGGTATCCTGGCGTTCTCCTCCAGTACCCTGAACCGGAGGTAATCGGCCAGATGCTTCACACCCAGCTCTATATCATCTATTGTAAGGTTGGAAAAGGTAAGCCTGATCTCGTTCTCACCGCCTTCCTTCAGGTAAAAATTGCGCATCGGGCAGAAGATCACCTGGTAGTTGCGGGCGCATTCGGCCACACTGTTGTTATCGATGTTAAAAGGCACGGTCATCTTGATAAAGAAGCCGCCTTCGGGCTCGTTCCATTCTATGTCCCGGGCCCAGCCACTCTTGTAAGAGCCTATGTATTTGTTCAGCGCCTGGATCATCCTGGCCTGCTTTTGTTTGTAGCTTTCAAACTTGGGCTGGCTCCACTGGCTCAGGCTGCAGCCCAGATCCAGCAGCACTCCGCCGAGTATGGCCTGGCTGATGGTGGAGGTATTGTTGGTCAGTTGCGCCTTCACCTTGCACATTTCATCTATCAGGGAAACCGTTTCTCCCATTTCGTTCTCCACTTTCTGGTCGGCTGCCACCAGTCCGATGCGCAGGCCGGGGAACAGCGATTTGGAGAAGGAGCCTACGTAGATGACACGGTTATACTTGTCGAGCGACTTGAGCGTGGGGTTCTTTTTCTGCGCATAAGTAAAGCTGTTATATACGCTGTCCTCGATGATGAGGAAGTTATATTTCTGCGCCAGCTCCAGCAGTTTCAGGCGGCTGCCGATAGGCATGCACGAGCCGGAAGGGTTCTGGTAATCAGGTATCACGTACAGGAGCTTCACCCTTTTCTGGGAGCGGTTGATCTCAAGCACCTTCGATTTCAGGTCGTGAAGATCGATGCCTTCCTCGTCTGCACGCACTCCCTCGATGTTGTAGTTGAACACCCGTGCGAAAGAGCTGAGGCCGATATAGCTGGGATTCTCCACCAGCACCACGTCGTTGCTGTTGCAGATGGCGGATACGATGACGGCGAAAGCTTCCTGGGCTCCTACGGTCATCAGGATATTTTCTTCTTTTACATTGATGTTCTCATCATTGCGCAGGTATTCAGCCACCAGGTCGTTCACTATTCCCTTTGTCCTGTTGTACTGGCCAATGCTGTTGAGCACTTTCGTCCTGGGTTCGCCGGTCTTTTTCACCAGGTGGTCCACAAAGAGGTCCATTTTGGAAATGTGGTTGTCTATGTCGAAGAAGTTCTCGTCCGGCTGGCCTGCCACAAAGGGAATGGCCGCGGGATACTTGTATTGTACGTCGTTGAGGAAGCCTATTACGTTGTTGAAACCCTTTCCGAGGTTTACGTTGAGCTGGTAGTTGCGCATCACCATATCCTGCTCGGGCAGAAGCAGAAGCTTCAGAAGCGCGGGCTCCAGGTGCTCCAGGCTGTCGAACAGGTCGTCGAAAGAATCGATAATGAAATACTGGTCCTGAAGCCTGAAAGGATTGTATGCGGTGGCGAAAATATGTGTGATGTCGAAGCGGTACTTGGGTACTGCCTCGCTGTATACGTTAGCGATTTCCTCTGCAGAGGTGATAACGGCGCCGCCATAAGGCTTGCTTTCGCCGTTCTCGTTGATAAGCCCCATTTCGTAGGTGTACCAGTACAGCCTGCCAAGGAATTCAACAGCACGGTCGTGGTTGATGTACTTAATGGCAATGATGCTGTAAGCTGTCAGGAACCTGGTAAATTTTTCGTTGGTGAGGAGGGGCAGGTGTCCGCATATGTCATGGAAGATATCAGGCTGTTCGCTGAAATCCAGTTCCGACGGCTTACGAATGGGAACGGTAACAGGATACTGCTTGTTGATAAGCATGTAGAAGAAGTCCTTCGTCGGCAGGAGCCCGGTTACCGGCACCAGTGTCCATCCGGACACAGCTTCCAGCTTTCTGCTCACCTCATCGATCCGCACAACATTGGTCCGGTCAATATCCAGTTTGCTGAAGCCGTCGTGGTACTCTTTGGAAATGCGGTCCCTATCCAGCTTACCCTGTCTTTCACAGAGTATTCTCCAGGTTTCGTGGTCGTCCTTTGTGTAGGCGTCATAGTGCTGACTGGTAATGTAACTTTTCATGGTGCTATGCTTTGTTGTTAGAGAACCTTACCCGGGTTCAGTATCCCGTTGGGGTCAAGAAGTTGTTTGATTTGCTGCATCAGTTGAAGGTGTGGACCGGAAAACTGCATAGGCATGAATTCTTTTTGCAGAAGCCCGATGCCATGTTCTCCTGATATGACACCGCCATTGTCAATGGCGTATGAATAAATTTCGTTTACCGCTCTGGCCGCATTCTCCGTTTCCTCTTCGCCCGTGTCCTCGTTCAGCACCAGCATGGTGTGCAGGTTGCCATCCAGAGCGTGGCCAAAGCAGGCCAGCGGCATGCCGTGGCTTGCTGCTATCTCTTCCACCCTGCGGATGTACCGGTAAAGAGAGGACAGGGGAACGGAAATGTCGATGTCCCTGTATTTCCTGCCTTCGCTCATCAGGGCGGAGCCGATGCTGAAGCGGAGCTTCCACATCTTTTCCTTTTCCTGTGCAGTGGTGCCTGTAAGGATATTCCAGGCCGTGTACTGCTCCAGGATGTTTCCCGCCAGCTCCATGGAATGCATCAGCCCTTCTTCCGTAAAGTCCTGCAGGTTTACCAGCAGGTGGGTGGTGATGCCTTCCTCTACCAGGGGCAGCGGCTCGTTCAGATAAGCGCTGGTCATCCTGAGCGCATTCTCACAAACCAACTCCACCGCCGAAGGCTGAAGGGCCGAGCGGCGAATTGCGGTGATGGCGTTGCAGGCATCTTCCAGGCTGGCAAATCCGGCCAGCAGCGACACATCGTGCGTGGGCTTTGGAACCAGGCGGTACACCACCTTGGTGATGATACCCAGCACACCTTCGCTGCCTACAAAGAGCTGTGTCAGGTTAAAACCTGTTGCGTTTTTACTTACGTTGGCGCCGGTCCATATCACTTCACCGGTGGGAAGAACCACTTCCAGGTTCATCACGTACTGCGAGGTAGTGCCGTAGCGGCAGGAGTTGATGCTGCCTGCGTTCTCGGCTACGTTGCCGCCTACCATCGAATACCCGGCGCTGCTTGGCGCCACGGGAAAGTACAATCCCCTCTCCTCCGCGTGGCGGCACATATCGGCAGTAATCACGCCCGATTCCACGATGATGTAACCGTCGGTCTCATTGATCCCGATGATCCTGTTGAGGCGTTCCACGGACAGAACTACACCACGATTTACAGGAAGCGCACCGCCCGTAACACCGCTGCCTCCGGCGCGGGGTGTTACAGGCACCCTATGCTTATTGCATACTTCCATGATGGCGGCTACTTCCTCCACTGTACCGGGCTTCACAAGGATGTCGAAGGGGAAATCAAGATCAAGCGTTTGGTCCTTTCCGTAGCCATAGAGGTCATCAGCCCCGGTAAAAACATACTTGCCTCCACATATTCCTGTCAATGCATCAGCAACCTGCTTTTCCCGGCTGATTACGTTATCAATAATCATAATATTCCGGAAATATCAGCATATTCTAAAATACCGCAAAATATTTATAAATATGAAAATAATGATGAATTTATATTTAAGCGGCAAAGCATCTTAATTGCCTGGAACTCAACCGCAAGCGGCCTCGTTCATGCATAAAATGCCTGCCTCCTCCTGCGAAGGGTTGTTGATGATCTGCCTGAGACACGTGCTGCTTCCTAGGGCAGCGGCACTAGAATACGATCTCATCCTCGCCTTCCACTGCCACCTCACTCCCCTTCTCCATCCACTGTACTGTTTCAACATAGTTGGAGAGATGTTCAACAGTGGGATCGATGAACAGGTTCTTCAGGTCGATCTTGATACCGTACATTTCATGTATCCTGGAGATCACCCTGGTAGCTTTCAGGCTGTGGCCGCCCAGGTCGAAGAAGTTGTCCCTTACACCGATACCGCTCCGTTCCAGCACTTCCTCCCAGATGGCTATGATCTGCCTGTCCACATCATTCCGCGGCGGAATGTATTCAGACTGGCGCTCCGTAGCTTCCTCGGGACGCGGCAGGGCCGTTTTATCCAGCTTGCCGTTGGAGTTCAGCGGGAAGGCAGGTAGTAAAATGAGATACGAAGGCACCATGTAGGCGGGCAACGCACCACCCAGCCTGCGGCGAAGCTCCTTGTGGTGCAGGTCTCCTTCCGCTATGTAGTAAGCAGCCAGTTCATACTCACCGCCGGGATTTTTGAAAGGTATCACAACAGCGTCCTTTACTCCATCCTGCCTGGTGATCACTGTTTCCACTTCGGCAACTTCTATGCGGTGGCCCCTGATCTTTACCTGGTCGTCCTTGCGGCCGATGTATTCCATATCGCCGGAAGGAAGTATCCGTGCATAGTCGCCGGAGCGGTAAAGCTTTCCTTTGCCCTGCGGGTTGTCGATGAATTTTTCAGACGTCAGTTCGGGCTTGTTCAGGTAACCCCGGGCCACGCCGGCGCCACCTACGCAAAGCTCACCGGTAACGCCTGCCGGCACCTGCTGCAGGTCCTTGTCCAGAACA
Source organism: Flavisolibacter sp. (assembly GCA_036399455.1). Classification (GTDB taxonomy): domain Bacteria; phylum Bacteroidota; class Bacteroidia; order Chitinophagales; family Chitinophagaceae; genus Flavisolibacter. Next base: position 5,881 of record DASWNB010000591.1, read on the forward strand.
TAGCAGCTCAGCGTGGGAATAGGCAAACCTATGTTGCTCCTGTTTTCCCTTATCTCCTCATCGCTTATTTCCTTGTAGGTAACGTGTACCGTGGTTTCAGTGATGCCGTACATGTTGATGATGCGGCAGGCGGGGAAAGCCTGGCGCCACTCTTCCAGCACCGAAGGCATGAGCGCTTCGCCGCCGAAGATAAGGTAGCGCACTTCCAGGGGTTCAGCGGAAAACCGCTGGCGGTTGTTCTGTACCAGGCTGCGGAAGGCCGTAGGCGTCTGGTTCAGCACTGTTATTCTTTCCCTGGCCAGGAAGCTGTAAAAAGCAAGGCTGTCCTGCGCCGTTTCCTTCGGCACCATCACCAGCGTGCCGCCCTTGAGCAGCGCACCGTACATTTCCCAAACCGAAAAGTCGAAGCAGTAGGAATGGAACAGCGTCCACCTGTCGTGGGAGCCAAAGTCAAAAAGATCGTTATCGTTAAAGAGCAGGCGTGATACGTTGCCGTGCTCGATCAGCACACCTTTGGGATTGCCCGTAGTGCCTGAAGTATAAATAACGTAAGCAAGATTCTCCGGCTTTACGGGAGCCTGAGCCGTTTCGCCTTCATAGGCTATCGAGGTAATGTCAATAAAGCTCTTGGCCTCCCATCTTTCCTGCAAGGCATTTATGGGTTTTGCATCGCAAAGAATCAGGCGGCTTCCGCTGTCGCCAATGATGTAGTCGATGCGGGCGGCGGGATAGGCAGGATCCACGGGAACATAGGCGGCTCCTGCTTTCAGCACTGCCAGTATGCCGACGATCATCCACTCACTGCGGTCGAAGTGAAGCACAACAAGGTCTTCGGGCAGAACGCCGTAATCGTTCATCAGGCGGGCTGCAAGCTGGCCGCTTCGCGTATCCAGTTCGCGGTAGCTGATATGCTTTCCATCCGCCACCAGGGCTGTACGGGTGGGATGGGTTTTCGCGGCCTGCGCGAACAGGCTCACGATAGTGGCTGTGGTATCGTAGGATACATGTGTCTGGTCGGCCTTGGATGACAGCAGCCTTTGCTCGCTTTCGTCGAGCAGTGTAATATTTTTTATGGCAGTGTCGGGCTCCGTAGTCACCTGCTCCAGCAACCGGTACAGGTGCGTAGCCATGCGCTCCACGGTTTCTTTCCTGAACAGGTCCGTATTGTATTCCAGTTCCAGCGAAAGCCCTTCGGCTCCTTCGCTAAAGGTGAAAGTAAGATCGTACTTGGCCATGCCGCCGGGAATGGTCAGGCGGTCCAGTTGCAGCTCCGGCGTTACATAGCTCATGTCGCCGCGCTGGTGGCCTTCAAGGTTTTGCAGCACCACCATTACATCAAACAGCGGCGAACGCGAAAGGTTTCTCTTCAGGTTCAGGTCTTCCACCAGCAGCTCAAAGGGAAGCGCCTGGTATTCGAATGCCTGGAGGATGATATCGCGCTGCTGCGCCAGCAGTGAACGGAAGCTGTCGTTGCCGTTCATCTTCGTGCGGATGGCGAGCGTGTTCACATAGAACCCTATCTGGTCCTGCAACTGCTGGTGGTCCCTGCCGGCTACAGGCGTGCCCACCACGATGTCGTCCTGGTTCGCATATTTTTTCAGCAATACGTTCACACCTGCAACAAGGGTCATAAAGAGACTGGCGCCTGATTGCGTGGACAGCTTGCTTACGGCTGCCGTAGCCTGCGGCGAGAACTGGAAGTAATGAACCGCACCGTTATAGGTCTTGATCTCCGGACGATGAAAATCATAAGGCAGCTCCAGCACGGGCACGCTGTCTCCGAATATTCCTTTCCAGAAATCCTCGTGCTCCTTCAGCCTCTCCCCTGTCATTTGCGCTCTTTGCCATACGGCAAAATCCCTGTACTGGAGTTCCAGCGACGGCAGCTTGCCTACGCCGCCGGCCACCAGGTCTTTATAGGCGTCGATAATATTTTTATACAGAACAGCTACGGACCAGCCGTCGCTGATGATGTGGTGCATGTTAAAGGAAAGCACTTCGCCTTCCGGTGTCCTGAGCAGGATGCATTGCAGCAGCGGCCCACGCTCCAGGTCCAGGGCGGTGTGCCAGGCTTCACGGAGAAAACCTGCTTCTTCGTCGGGCGACAATACCTGGTCGAATATGATCTCGTTGATCTTAAAGCTGACATCCTGGGGCGGAAGGATCACCTGCACGGGCTTCCCGCCTTTTTCCATAAAGACGGTCCTTAGTATTTCGTGGCGCCTGATCACCTGCTGGAAAGCCAGCTCAAGTTTTTGCAGGTCGAGCGTGCCTTTTACGCGGAAGGCGGCGGGCATGTTGTAAGCCCTGGATGCCTCCTCGAAACGGGTGAGCACCCACAGCCTTTCCTGCATGAAAGAGATGGGATAGTAAGGCTGCTCTTCAGTTTTTTCTATTACAACCGCAATGGTCTTTGCCTTGGCGGAAATTATTTCCGCCTGCTTTTCAATGGTGGGGAAAGCAAAGATCTCGTTCAGCGTCAGGTCTTTTTCAAATTCCTTTACGATAAGCGAACGAAGCCTGGTGGCCTTGAGGCTGTGTCCACCCGCGTCAAAGAAGTTGTGCGTGATGCCGATGTTGTCCACACGCAGCACTTCTTTCCACAATTCCAGGAGCCTGCATTGCAGGTCGCTTGCAGGGGGCACTATTTCCGTTTCTTTTACCAGCCCCGCTTCGGGAGAAGGCAGCCTGTTCTTGTCCACCTTTCCATTGCTGTTCAACGGAATTTCATCAAGCTGCATCCAGTAGGAAGGCACCATGTAGGCAGGCAGGCTCTTTGCCAGGTAGTCTTTCAGCATGGAAGCTGTAAGGCTCTTATCGCCTACCCAGTAGGCAACGATCTGGCGCTCACCATCGATCTCACGGACAATGGCAACCGCTTTTTCCACCTGCTGGTATTGCTCCATCTGGAACTGTATCTCACCCAGCTCTATGCGGTAGCCTCTCACCTTTACCTGGTCGTCTATACGGCCGGAGAATTCTACCTTGCCATCGGGCAGCCAGCGGCCCACATCGCCGGTGCGGTACATGGGCATGCCGGGAATGAAGGGGTTCTCCAGGAATTTTTCAGCGGTAAGCTCAGGCTTGTTGAGATAACCTTTCGCTACCGACTGGCCGCTTAAATATATTTCTCCCTCCACACCTTCGGGCAGCAGGTTGCGGTGGGCATCCATGATGTAAAGATGCGTGTATCCTACAGGATTGCCGATAGGAATGGAGGCATAGTCGTCCTGCTCAAAGCGGTACACGGTGCTGTAGGTAGTATCCTCGGAAGGACCATACAGGTTCCGCACTTCCATCCTTGAAAAATCCAGGTCCGCTTTGATCTTTTTTGGAATAGG
>DASWNB010000592.1:0-8182 GCA_036399455.1 Flavisolibacter sp.
CGTTCCCAGGTTGCAATAAGCTGTAGCCGTACCGGGATGATCCGGGCCGAAGTTCTTTTCATTGGAGCTGACTGCCTTCTCCAACAGCAGTTTTGCACCGTGGTTATCTCCAAGGCCTTGCAGCACTGTTGCCAGGTTGGAATAACTTACGCTTGTAGAGGGATGGTCAGGGCCAAAATTCCTTTCATAGGATTGAACAGCTTTCTCCAGCAGTTCTTTTGCTGCTTTATGATCTCCCAGGTTCTGGAGTATCAGTGCAAGGTTGGAATACCTCAAGGCTGTCCTGGGATGATCGGGGCCAAAGTTCTTTTCCTCTGATTGAACGGCTTTCTCCAGCAGTTTTCTTGCTTCTTTATAATCTCCCAGGTTTTCAAGCACTGTTCCGAGGTTGGAATAGTTTATAGATGTAGCGGGATGATCAGGGCCAAAGTTCCTTTCATTGGATTGAATGGCCTTCTCCAGCAATCCTTTTGCTGCTTTATAATCTCCCGTCGCGTTAAGAACGAGTGCAAGATTATTGAGAAGAACTCCAACTTTTTCAGATGGATCATCCTGGAATTTGTCTAAAAGGGATTTCCCGAAAGGAATCCAGAAAAACTTTTCCACGGGATTGTCTTTTATATAGTCTATGGACAGTTTCCGTGTAACCGCATCGATCAACGGTCCTGCATCATGAACACCAATCCCGTGCTGCTTCTTTACAACATCTGCTATGATACGGTGCATCTTGTAGCTGTCCGTTTCCTGGTTGTACAATAGCCAGCCTTTCTGCGCCAGACCGGATATGGTTTCCGCAAACAGCTCGCTGTAAGTGCTTCCTTCCGTTAGCGTCAGCCCATGCACAAGTTCATAGGGATGGAACTCCGCCGGCAGGCAGGCGAATTGCTTCATCAGCCAGAGCTCGGCAGCTTCCAGCTCGCTCAGGTTGAATACGGTGTTGAGATAGGAGCCTATCTTCTCCACCTGTCCTGTTTGCCTTCCCACTTTTACATTTGCCCTGAGGTCCTGTTCGATAGCCTGCTTCAGCTTTGCCGCGCTGTATCGCTGCACCTTTGCCGTTTTTGCCAGTATCTCAATGGTAAGCGTATGATAATCCACCGCATCCACCAGTTCCCTGATCTCCGCGTCCTTTAATCCTTTCAGCGTGTAGTGTTGCCTGAACAGTTCAACCGCCTCTTCCGGGCTGAGGAAGCCGAGGCGCTTTGGATAGAAATCTGCCAGGTCTTCACGCGAAGTTACAAACAGGTGCCAGCCGGGTTGGCCAGGCAGAAGGTGCCGGTGACCGGACAGGGATTGCTCCGCGTTGTCAATGACCAGCAGGCTGGGACCTTCCTCTATGGACCTGAGCTTCAGGATGATCTTTTCAAACAGCTGCTCCGGCTCCAGTCCTGCGGGGTCCACTCCAAGTGTAGCGATCAGCCCCTTGGTATTGAGCACATCGTCAACAATGCTGTCCGTTGTTTGGGTGATCCAGGCGATATGCTTATAGCTGGCGGAATATTTTCCTACATAAGCCTGCGCAAGAGCGGTCTTGCCTATTCCTCCCAATCCGTTCACTACCACGCCGTCTTCATTGGTCAATAATTCATGAAGTTCCTCCAGGTCGTTTCCCCGTCCGATGAGTTTATCGGGATCTGTCTTGGGAATGTTCAGCGTAAGTTCTGCGGGAAGTTTTGTGGGAGAGGAATGAAGATGAATATCGAACTTATCGCCAATGCTCACGCTGCCTACGTTGCTTATATTTCCCCAAATGACGTTCTTCTGGGAAGCGCCCGCCTGGAACAGTTTCTTTACAGCTTCCGGTACTTCCTGTTTACGGGCTATCAAAGCCTGCGCCAGGGAGTTCTTTTGCATATCACTCAGTTGTTTAAACCGGCTGGCAAACTCCTCTTCGTTTCCGGGACGAAGGATTATGTCACCACCGGAATGATCGTGAATGACGATACTGCCATCGTTGTTTATGGAAACTGAAGTTTGTTCGTCCATGAGTTGTTACTGGGTTGCATTCTGCCGGAAGAACAATTTAGAACTTTTTTTGATGTAATCAGCGTGGGGCAGCAGGATGAACTCACGGTTTGTTAATCGTTAATCCGATACAGTGCTTACTCTAAAGAAAGCTTTTTTATAGACTCGCAATTGTCAGAGACAATTTGTATATAAGGATGTCCCTCTGGGAAAGCTTTTCTGAAAATGTTCAATGCTCTTTCAGATAGTTTAAGGGCTTCTTTATATTGTCCCAGGTCTTTAAGAACCACCGCCAGATTGGAATAGCTTTTGGCTGTAGAGGGATGCTCCATGCCAAAATTCCTTTCATTGGATTGAACAGCTTTCTCCAGCAGATCCCTTGCTCCTGTATAATCCTCCAGAGCCTGAAGCACTGTTGCCAGGTTAGAATAGCTTACAGCTGTATCAGGATGCTCTGGGCCAAAATTCTTTTCATCGGATTGAACAGCTTTCTCGAGCAAGTCCCTTGCTCCTGTATGATCGCCTAAGCCTTTAAGAACCATCGCCAGATTAGAATAGTTTGCAACTGTAGAGGGATGCTCGAAGCCAAAATTCCTTTCATTGGATTGAACAGCTTTCTCCAGCAGATCCCTTGCTCCTGCATAATCCAGTAAGGCGTATAACACTAATGCCAAGTTGGAATACCTTGTAGCTGTATAGGGATGTTCCGGGCCTAAAGTCCTTTCATAGGATTTAACAGCTTTCTCCAGCAGGTCCTTTGCTCCTGCATAATTACCTAGCTCCTGAAGCACTAGTGCCAAGTTAGAATAGCTTCTAGCTGTATCGGGATGCTCCGGGCCAAAATTCTTTTCATTAGATTGAACAGCTTTCTCCAGCAGGTCCTTTGCTCCTGCATAATCACCTAGGTCTTTTAGCACTAGTGCCAAGTTAGAATAGCTCCTAGCTGTATAGGAATGCTCTAGGCCAAAATTCTTTTCATATGATTTAACTGCTTTCTCATGCAAGATTCTTGCTCCCTTGTAATCTCCCAAATACCTAAGTATCACCGCCAAGCTGGAGTAGATCCTGGCTGTATTGGAATGTTCGGGACCAAAGTTCCTTTCTGAAATTTGAACAGCTTTCTGCAATAACAGTTTAGCTTTCTCGTAATCCCCCAGTTCTAGAAGCACCTGTGCAAGATTATGCTGAAGAACGCTAACCTCCTCAGAGTTAACATCTTGAAAATGCTTTAAAATGCTCTCACCAAAGGGAATCCATGAAAACTTTTCTATCGGGTTATCTTTTATTTGATCTATGTTCAATCTCTTCGTAATAGCTTTAATAAGCCATTTTACATTTTCGATGCTAATTTCAGGTTGCTTCTTTACCACGTCCGCTATGATGCGGTGCATTTTGTAGCTGTCTTTCTGGTTGTGTAATAGCCACCCTTTTTGAGTTAGGCTGAAAATCATTTCAGCAAAAAGGTCCCTGTAAGGACTTTCCTCACTTACAGTCAACTCATAAATCAAGTCGAAAGTGTGGAACTCAGATGGCAGACAGATAAACTGCTTCATAACCCAAAGCTCCCCATCATTCAACCTGCTTAGGTTAAATACTGAAGCCAGGTAAGAACCTATCTTCTCTACGCGTTCCTCTTGCCTACCTACTTTTACATTAGCTCTCAAGTCTTGATCTATAGCCTGTTTCAGTTTAGCCGATGTATAGCGTTGAACCTTTGCGGTTTTTGCAAGCACCTCAATGGTAAGCGTGTGGTAATCCACAGTCTTTACCAGTTCCCTTATCTCCTCATCATGCAGCTTTCCAAGAGTATAATGTTTTTTGAATAATTGCAGTGCCTTCTCTTCTTCCAGGAAGTCCAGGCGTTTTGTATGAAATTCTTCCAGCTCTTCGCGGGAGGTAACCAGCACGCGCCAGTTAGGAGAGCCGGGCAACCGGTGGCGATATCCCGATAAAGACTGCTCCGCGTTATCAATAACCAGCAGGTTGGGCTTTTCGTCTATCGATTTAAGCTTTGTAACAATTTCACTGAACAACTGTTCCGCCTGCAAACCCGCAGTATCCACCTTCAACATCCTGATCAATCCCTCCGTATTGACAACATCATTGACGATGCTTTCGGAGGTTTGGGTAACCCAGGCAATATGGCTGTACTCATCATAGTACTTACCTACATAAGCCTGCGCCAAAGTAGTTTTCCCTACTCCTCCCAGGCCATTCACCACTACCACCCTGTCATCCCTGCTCAATAATCCATGCAGCTCTTCCAGGTCGTCTTCCCGGCCAATCAATTCGTTTGGATTCACTTTCGGAATGCTAGATGTGAGGTCCTTGGGAAGCTTTGGCCCAGGAGGATGGAAATAGTAGCGTGTCTCATCTCCTATTCTTACGGTCTTTACATTAGTTAGGCTTCCTTTGACAATGTTCTTTTGGTGTGCGACATCCTGCAGCAAATGTTTTACCTGCTCTGAAACACCTTTTCCATGCATATCAAACGCCTGGAGCAAAAAAGAAATGAAGATATTTCCCAGTTGCATCAACTCGCCGCGGGCTTCTTCACTACTGCCGGGATCGAGGATAATATTATCCCCGTCCTTACCAGAAATGATGATGCTTCCATCGTCCTTTATTGAAAATGAGATTTGTCCTTCCATGCTCATAAAGCAGCGTCCTGCATCCGCCGGAACAACAATTTAAAACTTATTTGAATGCCAGGGAAGGCGAAAGGTAAAGGGTAGAAGGGAAAAGTAAAAGGCCAAGGAAGGAACCAGCAAACAGGATGCAATATCTAAGAGCAAGCCCCCTAATTCCCAATTCCTAATACCCCTACCCTCCCCTAGTGCCTCGACTGCTCCACATCCTGCCTCGGTTGCGCTTTCGGTATGGAAAGAGACTTCCACCCGCTATTCCGCAGCCAGCGGCCGAGGTATACGATCTGGCCTACGTGGTAGCTGTAGTGGGCCATCTGGCCGTTGATGGCATCTATTACAATGAAAGGCTTGGAATTGATGGTGATTGTACTGAGCAGGTCTTCGGCTTTTAAGGATTCCAGCGCAGCGAAGAACACCTTCCACCCTTCGTTCCAAAGCTCCAGCAGTTGCTCCTTCGTATGCTGCGATGCTTCAAATTCCTCATCCCGCCTGCGCCAGGGCTTTTCACCGTCTTCGGTGAGGAAGTTTGTCCAGCGGCTGAGCATATTGCCGTGCATGTGCCTGATGATGATGGCAATGCTGTTCGATGCCTCGTTGGGCTGCACGTGCATATCCGCATCGCCCAACTGCCCAAAGGTCTTCTCCGCCAGTTCTTTATAGTCCCTGAACCGCTTGATAGCGCTTTCCAGAAAAGCTTGTTCGACGTTCATGATGATGATTTTTGGGGAGGTAAAAGGTAAAGGGCAAAAGGTAGAAGGCGGAGCCCTATGACTTTCACCTTTTACCTTCTGCCTTCTGCCTTCTGCCTCCATTCGGTCAACGGTCATCGCTCATCCCCTCCTCACTCCTTATAAATCTTCACTACCGCCTTGCCGTCCGGTTTGATGTATCCGCGGTACATTCCTTCGGTGTTAAAGGGCATGGAGAAGTTGCCGTTCTTGTCCACTACGATCAGGCCGCCGTCGCCGCCGAGCTGGGGCACCTGTTTCATGATGAGCTCATCGGCGGCCTTTTGTACGGAGTAGTTCTTGTATTCCATCAGGTCGCTGACGGTTTTGGCTACGGAGAGACGGATAAAGAACTCGCCCCAGCCGGTGCAACTGACCGCACAGGTCTGGTTCTTGGCATAAGTGCCTGCGCCAATGATGGGAGCATCGCCTACGCGGCCGAATTTCTTATTGGTCATGCCGCCGGTGCTGGTAGCAGCGGCCAGGTTGCCGTGCATATCCAGCGCCACGGCGCCTACTGTCCCGTACTTTGAATCGCGGTTCTCCGGCTGCTTTACGGAAAGCTGTTTTTGGATGGCGCTATCGGACTTCACGGTGCTGTCGTGGTCGAGCTGGGTTTTATCCGGGTCTTCCTTGCGTACGCGCAGGAGGCCCTGCCAACGGTCTTCGGTATAGAAATAGCTTGGGTCAACGATCTCAAGGCCCTGCTGGGTGGCGAATTTCTCTGCGCCTTTACCTACCATCATCACGTGCTCGCTTTTTTCCATCACGGCCCGGGCGGCGCTGATGGGGTGCCGGATGATGGTAACGCCTGCTACGGAGCCCGCTTTAAGATCGTGGCCGGTCATGATGGAGGCGTCCAGCTCGTTCTTGCCTTCATTGGTAAACACTGCTCCCTTACCGGCATTGAAGAGGGGATTATCTTCCAGCACCCTTACGGCTGCTTCCACGGCATCGAGGGCCGTTCCGCCGCCGTTGAGCACTTTATACCCCGCCTGAAGGGCCTGCTGCATACCCTGGATGTAAGCTTTTTCCTTTTCGGGGGTCATGTTCTTTTTCAGGATGGTTCCCGCCCCGCCATGAATTACCAATACGAATTTTTCCTTCATACCTTTTTTATTGTTCGACTGACTCTTTGCCGGTTGTAATACTGCCAATAACAAACCAAAAACAAGAAGAAGATTGCGCATATGTGCGATTTTTTCAAAGGTAAGACAGTCCACGGTCCACAGTCCACGGTCCACAGACTATTCTTTATGAGGTACGATACGTCATGGTAGCAGCCAGGAGAAAATAAGAACATTGCCTGTCAGGAATGAATGGTGCTCCGTAGGAACCGTCTGTGGACCGTGGACTGTGGACCGCGGACCTCTCACCCTTTTTCACAAAAATTTCCGACCTCGGCCGTGGTATTGAATTTGTGTAACCTCCGCCTTTAAGTACATTTACACAAATAAAATTCACCCTGAGGAAATTTACACGGATATTCATACGCGTTTTCCTCTCCATTCTGCTATTGCTCATCATTATTTGGGGGCTGCTGCAAACCGAATGGGGCCAGAATTGGCTTGCCCGTCAAATCACCCGCAAATTGTCCCGCGACCTCCAGAGCCGCATCTCCATAGACCGCGTCAATATCGGCTTCTTCAACAAGATGGACCTCGAAGGAGTGCTCATCGAAGACCAGAAACAGGATACCCTTCTCTATGCCGGCAAAGTACAGGTACGCATCACCGACTGGTTCTTTTTCAAAGACAAGGCCGACCTGAAGTACGTGGGCCTGAACGACGCCACCATCTATTTCAACCGCACCGACTCCGTCTGGAACTATAAGTACCTCGAAGATTATTTTGCTCCCCCAAGCAGCAGCGAGAAGAAAAAGGCGGGCATCGAATTCAATTTGCAAAAGGTGGTGATGAACAACGTCACCTTTATACAGCGTGATGCCTGGCTGGGCAACGATCTTACCGTTAGGGTAAAGCACCTGGACCTGGACGCCGATGAAATCAACATTACCGGTAAAAAGGTGGACGTGAACAACCTCACGCTGTCCGAGCCTTACTTCGCTTCACGCAACTATACCGGCAACCGGCGGGACAGCATCATGGCCGCGGTAACAGCCAAAAGCTCATCCAACGAGCCGGGATGGACCGTTATCATCCGCAACATATCGGTGAACAATGGCCGCTACCGCAGCGATAACGGCAGCAGCACCCCCATAGCCAATGCTTTCGATGGAAAGCATATGGATTTCAGCAGCATCACCGGCAGCATCAGGGACGTACGCTGGATTTCCGATACTCTTCGCGCCAGCATCAATCTCACCACCCGCGAAAGAAGCGGGCTGGAGGTAAAATCCCTCAAGGCCGAAGCTACCGTGCACCCCGAAGCCATGATCTTCGACAAGTTCTACCTCCAGACCAACCGCAGCGTGCTGGGCAACTACTTTGCCATGCGCTACGACAGCATCGGCGCCATGAGCGACTTTATTCACTCCGTAACCATGGAGGCGAATTTCAACAAATCATCCATTTCAAGCGACGACATCGCCTTCTTCGCTCCCACCATACGCGACTGGAACCGCAACATCAGGATAGACGGAAGATTGAAGGGTACGGTGGATGCCCTGTCGGGAGAGGACCTGGAAGTATGGGCCGGGAATAATACCTATATCAACGGGAACCTTAGCCTGGTGGGACTGCCCAACATCAACGAAACCTTTATCAGCATAGAAGCCCGGGACCTGCGCACCACTTATGCGGACGCGGTTTCCTTTATACCCGCAATCCGCAAGATCACTACGCCTAATCTCAGCCGCCTTTCCTACCTGCGCTTCCGTGG
>DASWNB010000593.1:0-3615 GCA_036399455.1 Flavisolibacter sp.
CGTTCCAGCCGGCGAACGCTACATACTTACATACGCCGCCAACCTCAATCGCGGCGCACAATTCACCAACCTCGAAAAGCACATAGACGCGGAGCTTTTAAAAGTGTTTGATGACCTGAGCCACCACACCGGCTTTTTCTACGGCCGCTACGACCTGAAGTGTCTTTCGGTAGAGGACCTGAAAAAGGGAAAGAACTTTGTCATACTTGAATTCAACGGCAGCGGGGCGGAGCCCAACCACGTGTATCACTCGGGCTATTCGCTGCTGAAGGCTAACCGCGTGTTCCTGCAGCACTGGAAGGCGCTGTACGGCATATCGAAGTACAACCACCGGCAGGGCCACCGCTACTGGCCGCTGATGAAGGGATGGAACTTCCTGCGGCAGGCCAAAAAGCACCTGGCGGAACTGGAAAAATTTGACAAGCAGATACCTGTTTAGAAGGAATCGAATATTTTCGGGCTCACAACACGCCGCATGGATAAACTGTTCAGGATCTTTTTGACAGGCATGTTCATCAGTTTCCTGGGCTCACTGCCCCTGGGAACGCTGAACGTGGCCATCATGCAGATAGCCATCAGCGACGGCCTTTATCCTGCCGCCCTGTTCGGCCTGGGCTCACTGCTGGCCGAGGTGGTGTATGTGCGGCTTTCCCTTATTGCCATGGATTGGGTAAGAAGGCAGCAGCGCCTTTTCAAGATACTGGAATGGGTGACGCTGGGTATAGTGACGGCGCTGGCCATCTCCAGCTTTTACGCTGCCCTGAACCCCTCTGTAGAAGAAAACGTTATTCTAAGCAGCACGCTCAACCGCTTTTTTCTTGGACTGATGATGAGCGCCCTGAACCCGGTGCAGATACCTTTCTGGTTTGGCTGGAGCACGGTGCTGTTCACCAAGAAGATTCTTGAACCAAAGAACAGCCATTACAACGTCTATATCTTCGGTATTGCGCTGGGCACCCTGATGGGGAACTGCGTCTTCATCTTCGGCGGCAAGCTCCTCGCCGGCAAGCTCAATAACAACCAGCACATTCTTAATTGGATCATCGGCGGCATCTTTGCCCTTACCGCCCTCATACAGCTCTGGAAAATGCTCCGCAAAAAAGACGTCCAGCACCACATCGAACACCCGGAAGAAGTCACGAAGCATTTTGAAGAGAAAGTAGATGAAATAAATATACCCTCTCCGGAGAAGGAAAATCCCAGTTAGGTTTCTGGTTTACTGTTTCTGGTTTCTTGTCTTTGGGTGCAGTCTTTCATTACTGCTTATACCCGTTTAGACATTATTCACAGGCCCTTTCTTCGAGGCCTCCGTGGGTGGAAGCGTTCCTGGGGTTAACCGCCAGGACGCGAAGACGCCAGGAGATTTCACGCACTTGTCCCGCAGCAGGCGGGAAAGGCGCAAAGGAAGGCAAGGAAACGGTCGCCTGAACCGCACTCTTTCTCTTTCTGTTTCTCGCAGTGTTCCGGCGTCTCCGTGCTACTATCCAGCGAAGAACGCAAAGAAAGGTCGCAAGCTCCCAAAACCCTAAGGCCGTTTAAGGCCTTCCTTGCGCTCTTCTTATGTTTATAACTCCGGAGGCGTGGGAACACAGAATGAAACAGAAAGAGAAAGAGTGCGGTTCAGGCGACCGTTTCTTTGCCTTTCCTTTGCGTGAAATCTCCTCGCGTCTTCGCGTCTTGGCGGTTAAACCAGGAAAACTACCTACGGAGACTCCGAAGCAAGGCCTGCGGGTAAGGTCTAAAGGGTATAATGCATTTACGCGAAGAAGCGTTAAGGGGAACATCGGTGGCAGGTGGCCGCTTATCGGTTATCCGTCCGTTTAAAGAATGACTGCTAAAGGAAAGGCCTGCGCACCTAAAGAACCAGAAACAACAAACAACAAACAAGAAACCAGAAACCTATACCCCCTTCATTTCTTCTACCCAACGATCTCTCTCGTCAGGACTAAATTTCCAGGGCGCAAAGTTATTCTCTATGTTGCTGTACATGCCGTTCCATTCGGCGGGCTGGCGGCTTTCCTCGAGAGCCAGGTAGCGCTTCATCTGGTTAATGATGTGGAGCGGGTTGATGAGCACGGGGCAGGCCTGAACGCAGGCCTGGCAACTGGTGCAGGCCCAGAGCTCTTCGGTGGTGATATAGTCGTGCAGAAGCGTTTTGCCGTCTTCCTGGTAGCTGCCGTTCTTGTCGATGTTGGTGCCTACTTCCTCCATGCGGTCGCGGGTGTCCATCATGATCTTGCGGGGAGAGAGCTTCTTGCCGGTATTGTTGGCGGGACAGGCTGCGGTGCAGCGGCCGCACTCGGTGCAGGTGTAGGCATCCATCAGGTTCTTCCAGCTCAGGTCAAACACATCCTTCGCTCCGAATTTCTTCGGCGCATCGGCGCTTCCATCGGTAGGGACGGTTTCAGGCTGCATGGCGTACAGCACTTCCTGCTGGATCTCGGGCATGTTCTGCATCTTGCCCTGGGGCTTCAGCCAGGTATAGTAGGTATTAGGGAAGGCCAGTACGATGTGCAGGTGCTTGGAATAAGGGAGATAGTTCAGGAATACGAAGATGCCTGCGATGTGCAGCCACCAGGCGCCTCTTTCGATAGCGACAAGCGTGGACGTGTTCATGTCCTGGAAAAGGGGAGTGATGATTCCCGATACCCAGAAATCGGCTGTCTGGACCTCGCCGTAGTGGCCGTAGCCCCTGAGCTGAAGCGCCTTGTCCGATGCATTCATTACCAGGAAGAGGGTCATGAGCACGATCTCGAAGCCCAGGATGTAATTGGCATCGTTGCGGGGCCAGCCGTTCAGTTCCTTCATGTTCAGGCGGCGCACCTTTACCATATTGCGGCGCAGCAGGAAGATGACGCAGGAGGCCAACACCAGGAAGGCCAGCACTTCAAAAAAATTGATCACGAAGGAATAAAAACTTCCCAGGTAGGGGGCAAACAGCCGGTGCGTTCCGAAAATGCCATCGAGGATGATCTCCAGTATCTCTACGTTGATGATGATAAAACCGGCATAGACCAGGAAATGCAGTATGGCCACCACCGGCTTGTCGAACATCCGCTTTTGCCCGAAGGCCATCAGCAGCACGTTGCGCCAGCGTGCCGGATCGGGCCCGAAATGCTCGTCGCGGCCCAGTTTTATATTGCGGCTGATGAATTTTGCCTTTCGTACAAAGAGCCAGATCGCTACGCCTGCCAGTAGAATAAATAATATTTGTTGTGCCAACTGCATATAGATTTGCTAATTTAAGCGCTGTAAAAATAGTCTAAAATGGAATCAACGGCACAGGCCAGAAATTGTGTTCTCGGCCGGGAGGTCATCTCCCGCAAGCTCCGCCGCATGGCGCTACAGGTGGCCGAGCAGAATGCCGACGAGCAGGAGCTCATCATCGCAGGCATTGCCGGCAACGGCGAGATCGTTGCCCGCTGCCTGGTACAGGAACTCCGGAAGCTGGCCTCCATCAAAACCACGTATATAAGGATAAGCCTTAATAAAAAAGACCCGCGTGACGCCTCGATCGACAACACCCTCTCCATCGAAGGCAGGGTGGTGCTGCTGGTAGATGATGTAGCCAACACGGGCAAGACCATGTTCTACGCCCTCAAGCCCTTCATGGAG
>DASWNB010000594.1:0-14118 GCA_036399455.1 Flavisolibacter sp.
TTGCCGGCCTCTGATCCAAACAGGCGGTCGAGCTCCACCTGCGAAGGCTTTCCATAGAAATATTTTGTTTCATGCCCGGAGTTGATCTGGAAATCGCGGCCTACCCCGCCCTGCATGGAAATACGGCCGGTGTTGTCGGCAATGAATTCCGTTACGGTAAAGGGAAAACTGTCGGCCCTGGGTATGTAGCGGGCATAAGGATATTCGCTCAGGAAGGAGTTCTTATCCGAATAATATTGCGAAGCGCCCGAAAGGTCGCTCATGGGTTGTGCGTTGGTGGTGCAGTGGGCGGCAGCCGAAAAGTCCGTGAAGCTGTAAGGCGCACCGGAGGCGTTGCGGTTGAAGTTCTTGTAATAATGTATGGTGCTGTCCTGCGCCGGCACGGGCAGTATGTTCAGCGAAGGCCTGCCCAGCGCATCGTAAATGGTTTCCTGTACAAGGGATTTCTTTTCGGTGTTGCTCAGTGTAACCATCTGCCTGGTGTAAAGAAGGGCATCGAAATAACTCATCACCTTCTTGGTCTTTCCTTCTTCGGCAAAGGCAATGGAATACTGCCAGTTAAGGTTGGGTTCGTGCGCCGCAAAATACACCACGCCGCTGGGGCAGGCCCCCGTGCAGGAAGCACCCGCGCGGGCGGAGTAGTTCCAGTTTCCTTCCCACCGGACGCCATCGGCATAGTGCACCACTGCGCCTCTTATCCTGAACAGTACGAAACCGCTGTTGTACGGGATGTCCAGCAGGTAGGAAGATGCGGAGGTGGTAATGCGGCTGGCATTGTTCCTGAACCATTTGTCCAGCGTATCGGGCGGAACCGAATATTCGCCGGGAACCGGCTGAAAATTATTTCTTATGGCCTGCGCTATGTAGCTTGAATCGTCGATATGCGTGTATTCGATATCGAACATTTCGGCGCCCGGGTAGCCGGAGGGCGTCCATTCCAGCCTGAGCTGGCCGCTATTGACCACGGCGAAGCGGGTGACATCGGCGGGAGCATCCTGGAAGTTATACTGGCGGTCAACGATCACCTGGCCTTTCAGCCGGAAGATGGCGGGCACCTGGCTGAACTGGGGACAGGATATGCTTAAAATCTTTACCCTGAATTTATGTGCGTTCTTGAATTTGTAAAGTGCAATTCCCTTGTAGGCCTTTCCCGTGGTGGTATCGTAGCGTATGTCCAGCGATACGTTGCTGTGCATGGTGGAATCGGTGACCTCGCTGGTATCCGCAGGATTGCCGTAGATGTATACTTTGAAATTGATGGTGGCAGTGAAAGGCTGGTTGTAAAAATGGATCGAAGTATCGAAGTTGATCTCAAAAGACACCAGGTTGTTCACCGACATGGTGTGGTAGATGGACGACCATGCGGACGCATTGCCAAATTTTTCATCGGACACGGTGAAGGAGTGGCCGGCGGCTACGTTCGCCCCCTTCAGCTCGTTCATGTACGGTTCCTCCACGGCAGCGGCCCGCGAGGCAAAAAGCAGGGTTGTGGCCAGGCAAAGGAAAAGCCGCACAACAGAAAAGCAGTATTTTGGATAGTTGAGCACCATAGTCCGGGTAATTATCATTCACCAGCGCTGATCAGGTTATAATCGCGGTAGGTGGGCGTTAGTTCAGGTTCGGTGGAACCCGCCTGGATGAATTTGCTCTCCGGGCGGAATTCCTTTTTCTTCAATTCAAGGATCTTTACTTCCGTATAGTTTACTTCCAGGTAGTAGGTGTACGTGGGTATCTCATCCTCCGTTTCCGAAGGCTTCTGATCCCCTGTCTCCTTTTCACCCGTTTCCTCCGGTTCTTCCAGGGGCGAGTACCGCAGCATTCCTATCTCTATCCTGGCGATCCTGTAAGTAGCGGGATCGTAGTAAATGCGGTAGCCCTGTATGGAGGGGTCCTGTATCTCATCGATGGTCACGATCTTCTGGCCGTTCAGCAGCGACACTTTCGCGGAAGCTTTCTTTTCCTCCAGTATTTTTTTGAATTGCTCCATGTCGAAGAGCTGCGCCGGGGCCTGTCCGCCCTGCTGGCGGCTTACCGCAACCGTCTTCGAGGCGTGGTCGACGGCCAGCATCCGGTCATCCTTTCTCACCACTTCCATGGTGCCCATGCGGAAGTGGTATTCTTCGCCCAGCAGGGTGTATTCGAAGTCCATTTCCTCGATGACCTTTTCGGCTTCGCCGTTATCATCTATCAGCTTCATCTTTCCCTTGTAGGCAATGCCGCCGGGGTTGTAATAATTGTTTACGATCTGCTTCACTTCTTTCCAGGGATCGTCGCCGGTGGCGGTTTCCCCGTCGGGGGCTTCCCCGGCAGACTGTGCGGTTCCCGGCGTTTGCTCCCCGGTGCCCGCAATGCCCGTGATGGCCAGCGTTACCACCGAAAGCAGCAGCACGGTACAAACAACGAGTATGTATTTTTTCTGAACCTTCATGTTCTGTTTTTAATGGTTATCGTTTGCGGTAAGAGGATCTTGTTTCCTTGAGTGTCATGATGCCTCTTTCCGTTTCCTTCTTCACCCGCACCAGTATGCCTTCATCGTCGTACTCGTATAAAGTGGCGAAGTTGTTTTCGTCCAGCTCGGCCATCAGCCGCTGGCTGGATGCGTCGTAGGCAAAGGATCTCATCTGCCCGTCGTAAGGATAGATGCGTATGTCGTCGATGTATGCCTGCGAGCCGGAGCTGAGCTGGAGCGTAAACTGATTGGCAAAGGAGGGAAGCACAAAGGGAAGCTCCACACGTTTCCATCCTTCCACCACGGGCCATTTGGAAAGCCCGCTGAGCAGTCCTATGCCGTTGACGCTGGCCTGTATCGTTGTGGAGGGATCTCTCGGAGCATTGTCCTTCACCCAGAAGCTCAGCACGTATTTCTTGCCGGGTATGGGCGAAAAGCCCTTGGCCAGCTCGTTGTCTGCAAGTATGAATTCCCCCTGGCTGTTGTAAGTGAACCTCGACTGGGGATCGCCGGTATATACCGAACGGCTCATGGAGATGGCGCCGTTCAGCGCAAGGCTGTTCTTTCCGCTGTGGGCATATTGGTCCGTCAGCATTGCGCTGCCTCCCAGCAGGTTCCTGAAGCTGAAATGGCTCCGGTAGCTGCAGGTGTCCTGCGCCATGCAGTCCAGTGAGAAGTTATAGTCCTCGAAACCATCATAAGCCAGCTCCCTGTATTTTGTATTTGAAGCAACGGCCACAGGCAGCGACTCAAGGTATCCGAACAGGGCCGAACTGTACTGGTTCAGGGCATTGCGGGTTTCGATCTCCATTCCCTTGGTGTTGAAATTGGTGGCCTCGGCGGCGGCTATCCAGCGCTCGTCTTCGGCCGGCGTTACCGGCCTCCAGACACCGGTGTTTTCGGTTTCGTTTATCCAGAAGGGATTGAATACGTTGTAAGCGCCCGATTTGCGGATGTTGGTGCTTCCGGGCTGGTTGTTGCCGGAGATGTTCTCCCTTTCTATCTGGTAAAAATATTGCGCCCTGGTTCTCCAGTTGCCCAGCATGCCGGTCACGTAAGGGTTCACCACCCTGTTGGCGTAGCGTGGAATTACCGACTGGCAGGAAAGCGTTGAATCGCAGGCATTCAGCGAGTAGCCCGCGGGACAGGAGTGAGGTCCTATATCGAACTGCTGGCCGATCATATCCCTGGTGGAGAACAGTACATTCAGGCCCGGCCCGTAGCTGGTAGCGGCGGCTATCTCCTGCATGGTATTGTTATAGATCTCCGCACCAAAGGCTCCCGCACTCTCGTTGTTCCTTGCCTCCATGTTGATCACGTGCGGCCCTTCGGTGAGCATGACGGGATAGATATGCCAGAGGTTGAAGTTGTAGCCGTCGCCGGGAACCGACTCCAGTATCTGCACACCGTCTATTGTAACCCGGAAGTCGTTATCGGCGCCGATCCCCAGGTAGTACACTTTGGTTTGCGGCACGGTGATGCACCGGCTGAATCCTATCCATTGGCCCACGGGCAGACGTGCTCCGTTCACGGTGCCCTGGCAGGTCCAGATGGATGTCCGGTTCAGGGGGCCGCAAAATACGCCACGCTCCCCGGGAACAAGCTGGCAGGGTTGTGATTCGCCCGGGCTATGGTGCGGGGTGACCACTGCGTCGCTTTGCTCCAGCGAACCTTGCTTCAGGCTGTCCTCCCTGCTCTTGTAGGGAATGGCAGTCCGCGCCGGTGCTGAAGCTATGCGTTCTTCCGGTAGGGGGCACTCGCCGCCTTCCCAGAAAGGATGGTCCTGTAGCAGCGTATCCCAGGTTCCGCGGCCCGTGGCGTCATAGCCCATATCGTAAATGATAGTTCCCGAAGCGGAGTAATTGGATATCACGTGATCGCCTTCACAAATGGTATAGCAGTCATCATCCTCATCCGACTCGACGGTACTGATACAGAAATTGCCATCATCCGAAACGGTATATCCCTCGGGACAGGTTTCGCAGCCGTATACGGGCATGCTCCACTCCTCGCTGAACACGCTGGCTTTTGCGTCCAGCACCTTGGTCAACGCGGTTATGTCCAGCATCCCGTTCGCTATGGGATTTTTAAGGGATACGATGGTGCCCATGGCCGTACCGGCCAGGTTTCTCCTTCCGGAGCGCAGCACCTTTACGCTGGCGTTACTCAGTTGCTGCACTTCCCCGTTTTCATCTATGATCCGGTTCTGGATGCCAGAACCCGATGAAGACGAAGCCACCCAGTATTTATTTCCCGTAGCCAGGTTCACCAGCTCATCGCCGGGGAACAGCATATGCTGGAAGCTGGTAAAGCCTACTTCGCCGTTGGCGTTGGTGGAAAAGCCGTTGATCACGGTACCCAGGTTCCTGTAGGCCTGGCCCATGCCCGGGTAAGCCCAGTGCGCAGGATAGGAGAAGGAATAAATGGGGTCGTCAAATTCATTTTGTGCCTTGGTCAGCAGCACGTTGCCGGTGGCCGCATCCCACAGGACGTTCTCGGTGGTAATGCTGGAACCGTTCTGCATGGTCATCACCTTGTGCTGTATGGCGTACCTGTTGATGATCTTGATGGTGGACGATGCCCTGTAGGAGCGCCTGTCGTAATTCACCCCGATGCCGGGGAAGAAGAAGGGCAGCGGGAAGATGAGAATGGAACCCGAGCCGCCGCTGACCTTGGCGCTTACGCCCAGGTTGTCGGTAGTCTGCTGCCGCATATCGGTATAGGTTTCCACCTCCATTCCTATCTGGCCGTCGCTTACAAAGCCGTTTACATCCAGCACCTTTACGTTGTTGGACAGCTCCTTTTTCTCCGCCAGGTCGTTTACCGTTTTATAGAAATATTCCACCTTGGAAATATTCTGCCCGGACTTGTTGTAGATATTGTGCGATTTGGGCTTGCCGTGCATGTCATTCAGCTCAATGGAGTAGCCCTGTGAAAGGCCCACCACGTCGTACGATATGCCGCCGATCAGTTTGAATATCTTGCTGGTGGCCGGCTTTTTCTGGTCCAGCCCCATGATGTTCACCTTCACGGGATAATCCTTTGCCGTATAGAATTCATTTACCGAAAGGCCGGTGCGGTTCACGCTTTCATCGTCGCCGGAGCCGATGCCTTTTACGGACACCTTGCTGTAACCTACGGTAGCAGCAGGAAAGAAGGATTCGCAGAAAGGCTGCTCTATATAGTAGTAATTATCCAGGCCCAGGAACTGCTTCTGCTTGTAATTCACCGGCTGGCGGAAAGGGTTCTCATCGTTACCCAGCATAGGTTCATAGGAAGCCACGCCGCTGGAGATGGTCCTGCCCTTTGCATCCTTTGTGGTATAATCGTATACCTGCGAGTAGGTGGCTGTTTTTGCCCCTGGGGTGCCGGACATGGCTGCCCAATCATCGGACATATCTATCCTGCGCACCCTGGAGCCGCCGCCCAATTTCTTTTTGTTGGGAGAGCAAAGCCGCACCCATGATTTGCCTTTATCAAACCGGTCGCTGTAGCCTTTTTTCTCTGCCCTCTTTTCAAATCCCCGGAACAGTTCTTTAATGGAGCCGAACGCGGCCACCAGCGCCTTGATCACTTTTTTGGCATCGCTTTCGTTGCTCTCGATATTTTCAGAATTCGGATAAGCGTATTTGGGCAGGTTCATGCGGATAAACTGCCACCCGGCTTTGGCGATCGGATTCTTTCCATCTACTTTTTGGAGCTGTATTTTGGCGGATTTCACCCGGCCGCTGCCATCCAGCTCACCGGCGGAAATGCTTTCTATCTGGGCGTAGCCCGGCACAAATTCCTTGTGCCCCAAACCGTCGAGGTCCAGCAGGAATTTGAAATAAAGCTTGTCCATGTCCTCGAAATAAGCCTCCTTCAATTCTGACGGGTTTACCGGCACGGGAAGGTCCACGTATATGTAATCCGCGTTCGCGAGGCCCGTGGAATCACCGTTCGCATTAACGCCTTTTACAAAGCACATCTGCGAAGCCCTCTTGTCCTGCACGTAGGCATAATCGTCGGCTTCATAGTCGATGTTGATGATACCGCCGGAAGGCAGCACAATCCTGGTCATTTGTCCTACGGATACATATTTGTTTGCCAGCGCAGTGTCCTGGGGCGTATAAGGGAATTCGGAATTATTCAGCCCGTTCGGGTTCAGGTCCGCATCCTTGAAGGTGCCCCATCGGTCGTACTGCCTGTAGTCGTACTGGTTGTACGTGGTATCGTAGGAAAATTCGTAGGGGTTCAGTTTGCCCTTGTTGTTGCCGCCAAACGTAAAGTACACTTTCTCCAGTGTCAGCTTGCCGTTGCCGCCGGTGCTGTTGGGCAGCCCGCGGCAGATGGAGTAGTTGTATACAAAATGGGCCACCTTCACCGGGATGGTCTTTGAAGGATCGTTGTTGTTTTTCTGCAGGTCCGATTTGGAGTAAAGCCTGATCTCTTTCAGGTACTTCAGGCGGGTGGATGTATTCACGGCGCCGCCGTCGTTCGTTACGCCCAGTGCGTCTTCACGGTCGCCGAGGATGAACTGCGCCACCATTGTCTTGGACTCGATGGAGTGCAGGTACCATACTTCTTTTTCCCCGTAAACATAACTGGCCTTGTCATCGAGGTTGTCGCTCAGGAAGCCTTCGTTGTAGTTGGCCTTGTTGGCGCTGTTCGCATAAGGCGTGCGCCATTTGTAAAGGGCGTCCAGCTTTGTGTAGTTGAACTTTACGGCAGTACCCATGTCGTCGTCGGTCACGCCGTTGCCGGTCTTGTCTACGTAATCGGCAGAAAGAATGGAAGTGAGCAGGTAAGAGGTGGCGTAGGGCTTTGTTACTTCCTTGCTGTAATAATTGTCCCTGCCCTTCCTGTTGTACACGGTATCGTCGATGCCTTTGGTGTAGTCGATCAGGCCTTTCTTCCTTTTTGAAAGATCGGCGCCAATACTGAAGCTCACCTCCTCCTGGTACACGTTGTACACGGGAATGCCGAACACAGATCGCTTGCCGTCCTCGCCGGTGATGGTGACCTCCGAAATATGATGTCCCTTGCGGTAACCGGAGTTGCGCTGCACGGTGCTTTTTATCCCGCCCGTATTGCAGTTGTTCAGCGCCAGCGAATCAGGACGGTAGTCCTTTATGGTTTTTTCCAGGGCGCCCTTTTCAGCTTCCTTGGCGGTCAGGTAGCTGAACGTGGTGTTCCTTATTTCGCGTTCGTCCCTTTTGAGGGTGTTGATGTTCTCCGATTTGGAAGCAGGCGTTCTGAGCTTGTCCGAAGCTTCGGCGCCTTCCACTCCGTTGGCCAGCTTGCTGGTAAGGTTCACCGCAAACGGAGAAGTGTTTTTTATCCTGTCCATGTAGGTCTTGTTCACAGGCACCGGCTCGC
Source organism: Flavisolibacter sp. (assembly GCA_036399455.1). GTDB lineage: Bacteria > Bacteroidota > Bacteroidia > Chitinophagales > Chitinophagaceae > Flavisolibacter. The sequence goes on from DASWNB010000594.1 coordinate 7,808, forward strand.
CTACCCTTTTGAAGTAAACGGGTTCGTAGGCGTGCCCCGAAGCTCCCTGGAAGTCCACGGTGGAAAGAGCCTTGTTCCTGTCGGCCCACTTCTGGGTTTTTGTTTTGATGGTCTGGTAATACAGGTCGGCGCCCACGTCCACGAAAAAGCCGCCGCCAAATTCGACACCCGCAGAGTAATCATTGCTTTTCGTTTCGGTGCGGGGATCGAAGAAAACGCCGGAGCTGCCGCGGAAAGCCCTGTACTGGCCGCCGCCGTCCTGGCTGGAAGCGGAAAAGAGGTCGTAGCCGGGTACGGGTATGGGCAGGTATTTTACATCCTTGCTGTAAGGAATGTCCTTCTCCCTGTTCACATCCATGAGTGCGTAAGGATCGTTTGCGCCTTTTTCCGCATACAGGTAACCGTAAGAAGGAAGCCTGCGCAGCGCTTCGGCCGTGCTTTGCTGGGACCGGAAGCCGGTAGCGCCCATGCCCAGGTAAGCGAACCACAGCTCGGCGCCGCCGCTCAGCGAGAAAGTAAATGAATTGCTTTTCGTAGGATGGTCGATGGTGGGGGTATAAGACTCGGCGTTAAATGAAATAGAAGAGGTATTGCTGTGCCTTCCCCAGGAGTCGTCCTTTCTCTTGAAGCCGAACGAGTGTTCCAGCGTCATGCCTGTAAGCCCGGCCCTGGTGTTATACCCGAAGCCGATGGATTTGGAGATGGCCGCCTTATCGCCTAATGGAAGCGACTTTGAAAGGATGGAAGGATTAATGGACAGGCTGGCACCGTCAAAGGAGCTCAGGGTCATTCCTATTTTCCCGAAATTGAGACTGGAGGTAGCGCTGTCCTGGGTTCCGGTGGTCTTGTCACCCGCCGCATAGGTGGTGAGGCTTACGCCCATATTGGCGCCTACTTCCATTCCGATGCCGCGGTAGTTGTCGTATTTCAGGCCCACAGAAATGGTGGGGTTCAGCAGGTTCAGTTTCTTCTTCTTTTTCTTTTTGTTCACCTTGCCTACGGGAATACCCAGCAGGTCGAGGCTGACGGAAAACCTGCCGCCGGTGGTCACGTGGTCCTTCATGCTCATTTCCCTTTCCTGCTGGTCGGTGCCGTTAAAATCGTCCGGCAGGCCGCGCAGTTGCCTGTTCACGGAGCCCACGTTGAGGCTCCAGCCATAGCCCACCCAACTGGACTCATCATCCAGGCTGGCGCCTGAATGATAGGCAAGGTTTACCGGGTAACCGCCCACGTCCATGACAGGTATGTTGTAAGAGAAATCTCCCGTGAAAAGGTCCACCATGTCCGAATTTCCGATCGGCTCAAACCCTTTTGTTTCCGGCTGCGTGGGGCCGGAGGTAAGCGCATATGTAACGGTGGGCGCCACCAACTGCACCAGCATGACCAGCAGTAAGCAAAAGGCGGTCTTCTTTGGGTGGCTTGCAATAAGCTTCATTTCTCTTTTAGCTTTTAGGTTCGAAATTTTTCAGGTCGGCCTGGTCGTAAACAAATGCAACAGTGCCTACTCCAAATATTTTGTCTTTGTACAATAGCGTCAGTTCTTCTTTTTCCAGTTCTTTCCCTGCTTCAAAGGCAACAACGTATTCGTAGATGTCCTTCCTGCCGTTTTCTATTTTCTGGCAAACGCCGGGCAGTATCTGGCGGCCGCCTGCTTTCAGCACAAAATCCTGCTGTATGTCAAAGGCCAGGTAGAGGGCCTGCTCTTTTCCTATCCTGTCCGTGTCCGTCTTTTCTATTTTTACGTTGAAGTATACATAGCCTCCGCCCTGCTCCGGCTCATCCCGCGACATCAGCCTGCTGGCCAGCCGCACGTCTCCTATCGATATCTTCTGGATACCCTGCTTCTGCAGCAGCGCAGCTTCGTTTTCCTTTGGCGCCGTACAGGAAATAAGGCCCAGGCTAACGATCCATACCAGCGCTTTCATTCGTTTCATGTTTATAGATGAATCTTAATTTCAATTGCCTGTTATTGGGGAGGTACACTTTCAGCAGGTACTCTTTTCCATCCTTGAAAGACCGGTTCCCCGCAAGGTCGATATCGTACTTGTTCAGCCCGGGCGACAGCCTGAGCTGCGGAAGGTTCTTTACTTCCAGCGACGGGTCGGAAAGGCATTCGATGGAGTAAGCCAGCGTGCCTGCGCCGTAAGGATTGTTCAGCGAGAAGCGCAGGAAATTCTTGGCTATGTAGAAGTCTCCGTCCTCGGCGTCCTTCAGTTCCCTGTAGCTGTCCGCCACCGGCTCTTTTGCCGCGTCGGAACAGCGGACGGTGAACGTCCATATCTCCGATTTTTTCAGGATGGCTTTCTGGTTGCGGCTGTACACGGTCACCTGCCATGCGTACCGGCTTCCTTCTTTCAGCTCCGGGATGTTTACCGGGAAAGGAAGGTGGTTGATGTGCACCTCCGCCTGGTTGATCAGGGGCTGGTTATATGTCAGCGCTTCAATAGGATCCTGCTTTTCTTTTATTTCCGCCAGCACCACCCTGAAGCGTGCATCGGCAGGCAGCGGCATGGGCGGCTGCCAGGTCAGGTCGGGACGCTTGTTGCATAACTCATCGCCGTCGATGGGGTTGATGAGCAGCAGCGGCGTCAGGGGCTGCAACTGGTGCATGAAGCACTGCTCGTAAAGAGGAAGTACGCCCGGGTCTTTTGTTTCCAGCACCTCCACCTCGAAGCAGTACTCGTATTCCCCTTCCGGGAACTTGCCTGACTGGCGGGTAATCCCGCCGTGGTAATTGCCGGAGAAAGAAAATACTGCATTCGAAAAGGCGCGCCTGTCTATCTGGTTGGGTCCCGGCTTCAGCACGAATCCTGTTGTTTTCAGCCGAAGCACATCACCCCCGCCGATCTCCTTTACCCTGATGCTCACGGCCACCCTCATGGAAGACGAGGAAGTGCTGTGCAGTTGCGCAAAGGCAAGGCCCTGTACGTCCTGCCCGTACACGGCAGGCACGAACTGCACGGTAACCTGGGCGGAGGCGGATAGTACCGTCACGGCCAGCAGTACAGGCAAAAAGCCGTATAATAATTTCTTCAGGCTCACTCTATTTGGTATTAAATAAATAATGCAATGAAACTTCTCCCCTTGTCTGCCCGAACATCAGCGGATGGTACAGCTTCAGGTTCTTGCGTGCATCCACGAAAAAGCTGAACTCCAGCTTCTCACCTGCTGTTACCGAAATGTTCTGCCTCAGGCCGAGCTGCCGGTACCACTCAGTAACCTCGTTGTACGAAACGGATGTAGTGGAACGAAGGCTTTTGAACAGCGTGAACGTGGTGCCCACCTCCGTGTTGAACCCGGAGTTGAAATAGTGCAACTGCGATCTGCCGGCGGTCCGGTTTAGCTGCGTATTCCAGTAGAACACCTGCTTTTTAACGGCCAGTGTCTGGTTGGCCACGAAGCCCAGTGATGAATTGCCCGTTGCAAGAGTGTTCAGGTTGTATTGGTTCCGCTGGTAGGAAAGACTGAAATAGCTGTTGTAATAATTTCCCCCGAGTTTCTTCGACAGGCTTCCGTCAAGGGAAAGGCGGTCGAAGTTGCTCACCCTTGTCTTGCCCAAGCCTCCCAGCCTGTTCATCCGAGTAGGCAGGTAGCGCAGGGAAACAAATTGCCCTCTGCCCAGCTTCAGGCGTGCATCAAGCACGGAATAAGTTGTTCTCCATTTATCACCCGGCTTTTCGCTGTAGCGGAACTCCCGCACATCGGTCCTGAGTGAAAGAAGCAGTTTATCCTTTAAAAATTTCTTGCGAACGAACATGCCGGCGGACTGGCTTCCCGTGTTCAGGTAAGGATTGCCGGGGTTGTCGTAACCATTGGCTGTTTTGTTCACTTTCACCTGGTAGGAAAGGCCGATACCCGGAAACTCGTCGCGGTAGTTGAGCGCAAAGGAGGTGTTGTCCGCCAGGCTTTCGGCAGACAATATCTTGAGAAGCCCGCCGTCCCGTCCCGCATCGCCGGGAGCAGGGTTGTAGGAGGAAACGGACCTCGACACCTCCGTAGTGATGCTGCCATGGGTTCCCAGCAGGAACTCCTTGTTCAGCGTGGTCACCAGCGAGCGCCTGAAATCATTAAAAACGCCGGGGAGGCCCGCGGCGGCCAGCCCCTGCTCGAAACTTGAAATGGAAATATTCATGGAGCCCGAACGCGTGCCGGACTTTCCAAGCTGGATAGCCCTGGCGGCGGAGCTGCCGAAAGCCGTGTTGTAGAAAGGCAGGTCCAGCACGGAAGCATTTTCCGAAAAGCGCCCCAGGAACAGCATGGTGGATTTGCCTTTGTTCATGAACTCGACCAGTGCCCCGTTGTTCAGGTAATTCTGGAATGACAGCGGTGAAGCAGAGAGGGAATTCCTGCCCAGGTTGAGGCGGTTCAGCTTAAGAAAGAACCGCTGGAAGCTATTAAGATTAAGCTGGGCCCGGGCCATTTGCGTGATCATGCCGGGGTCGCGCAGCAGCTTTTCAAGCCCTGCTTTTTTTGCCAGGTCCCATTCCTTGATCTTCGATACGAGTCCTGATGAAAGCCATTTCCTTTTATGCGCGTCTACTTTTCCAATCAGCTCCTGCAGGGCTTTCACTTCCATTACTTCTTTCTTTAATACCTGGTACTGAACGGTATCAATGGCGGCGCCCAGGTTGATGCGGGTCTGCAGTTGTTCCAGCAGGGCTTCTTTATCACGCAATGCGGTAAACAGGGAAGGCGGCAGGAACTGCTGCCGCAGCGATTGAAGGTCTTTTGCCATGAGCTCGTCAAGACTGCCCAGCCGGGCGATGGATTCGCGAAGAAGTCCTCCGTATTGAAGATTCAGGCTGGCCAGCTCTCCACGCAGCGCTTCTTCTGCCTGCTGCTTTACCAGGGCAAGCGGGTCGGGGATGGAAGAAAGCAGGCTTTGAGGATTCAGCTTTTTTTTCAGCTCTCCGCCGAGGCGCGAAAGGTAATTATCCCTGTCGAAACGGGCGGAGAAATAATCCCTGCCAAAGCCGCTCCAGCGGTCGTGCCTGTAGTCCATTTCCAGGGGAACGCCGGCAAGGGCCCAGCCGCTGCTGAAATCGCCCTGGCTTAGGAACTCGCCGCCCGGATTGAAATAGGAATTATTGTAGCTGCCCGAATAGGAAAGCGTTCCTCCCCTGAAGGCTACCGGCGAGGCTATGATGCTATTGAGATTGGGTGCAAGCTTCTTGACCTGTATAAAGGAATCGAACAGCCGCTTGGCAAGCGTGGCCTGAAGGCCGTTGAGGTCGAAAGCACGGGCTCCCACGGGAGCTTCCCCACTGGGGGAACCGGCTTTGTTGGATTGCGCGTTCGCGGCAAGGGACGCCAGCAGAACCGCCAAGATCAGGTTTATTCTCAGTCCAGGCACTGTTGCAGTTAGTTTGATGGTAAAAATAGAAAAGAAATTATATCAACAAAATTTAATTTATAATTTTTTATTATTTATTTCGTTTACTATTTTACAGCCTGATTAAGACCAAAACTACTGTCATGAATTTTAAAAAGATGCTTATCGCAGCGTGCCTGCTGCTGGTTGTGAACGCCGGCTTTTCGCAGTTTATCTACAAGATAAAAACCGACAGCCTGCTGGTGACGAACGATTCCTGCAATGCGGAACTGAACCTCGAGAACAGTACCCGCCATGTACTTGGTTTCCTTTACAATAAAGGCAACGGCAGGACAGAATTCAGGAAGGGGCTGATAAAGCTGAACGACAGCCTTTATCTTATTGGCGGGGACACACTGAACCTGGGGGCCAACACCTCCGGCCAGTTCTGGAAGCTCACGGGTAACGCCGGGCTCTCATCTTCCAATTTCCTGGGCTCTACGGACTATAATCCCGTGTACTTCCGCTCTAACAATCAGAAGCGCATGGGCATACTCCCGAACGGCATCATCAATATCGGCGAAGACGATACCAGTCTCCGCCCCGTGTTCCGCTTCTATCCCAACGGAGATTTCACTTCCAACGCCACCAACAATTACAACAGTGACCTGAGCACCTATAAGAACGGTATACGCTATCATGCCCGCATGGGCTACCTGGAGCTGGGCACCAGTAACCTGATAGATACCGGCCTCAGCAATATGATCGGGCCGTACCACACTTCTGCCTTCATCCTGAACACCGACTCAAGGAACAAGCTGTACGGCCAGGTGCAGAATTCCATCATAGCAGCCTACAACGTGAACCTCAATGCAGGAAGCGTGATCCGCTACTCCCTGTTCTCCGGCGGCAGCGTATGGCTGGGCGGCAGCATAGCTCACAGTATCGTAATGGGCAACTACCACAGCGTTGCAGGCGGCAACAATGCTTTTATTGCAGG
>DASWNB010000595.1:0-2453 GCA_036399455.1 Flavisolibacter sp.
GTATTTGGAGATGATGATCTTTTCGAAACCGAGTTTTTCTGCTTCTGCTATGCGTTGCTGTACGCGGTTGACGGAGCGGATCTCGCCGCTGAGGCCTACCTCGCCGGCAAAGCAGATGTTGTGAGGGATGGCTACGTCTTCGTAAGAGGAAAGCAGGGAGCAGAGCACGGCCAGGTCAATAGAAGGATCTTCCACCTTCAGGCCGCCGGCGATGTTGAGGAACACATCCTTCACCCCGAAGTGGAAGCCGCCTCTTTTCTCCAGCACGGCCAGCAGCAGTTGCATCCGCCGCAGGTCGAAGCCGCTGACGGTGCGCTGGGGCGTGCCGTAAACGGATTGCGTTACCAGCGCCTGCACCTCTATGAGCAAGGGCCGCTGTCCTTCAATGGTGGCGGCTATAGCTATGCCGCTCAACTGGTCTTCTTTCTGGGTGATGAGAATCTCGCTGGGATTGAGCACGGGATTCATGCCGTTGTCGTTCATCTGGTAGATGCCCAGCTCGGCGGTGCTGCCGAAGCGGTTCTTCAGCGTACGGAGGATGCGGTAGGCATGGTGCCGGTCGCCTTCAAACTGAAGCACCGTGTCTACCATGTGCTCCAGCAGCTTGGGGCCGGCAATGCTGCCTTCTTTTGTAATGTGGCCGATGAGGAACACGGGTGTGTTTGTTTCCTTGGCGAACTGCTGGAACTCCGCGGCGCATTCCCTTATCTGCGATACCGTTCCGGGTGATGATTCGATGAAGGGCGATTCGAGTGTCTGGATGGAGTCTACGATGATGAGGCCCGGTTTCAGTTTTTTTATCTCACTGAAGATGGACTGCGTTGAAGTTTCCGTGAGCAGGTAGAAACTCTCGTTCTGCAGGTTGAGACGGTCGGCGCGCATCTTTATTTGCTGTTCGCTTTCCTCGCCGCTGATGTAGAGTGTTACGGTGTCCTGCATCTGGAGACCCATTTGCAGGAAGAGTGTTGACTTGCCTATGCCCGGTTCACCCGCCACCAGCACGATGCTTCCCGGAACGATGCCTCCGCCGAGTACGCGGTTCAGTTCCTGGTCGGCGGTGAAGAGGCGTGGTGTATGGCTTGTCTCAATGGAGTTGAGCGGTTGTGTTTTCTTTGTTGTGGTTTCGCCGTTGTAGGATTGCCAGTCTGAAGAAGATTTTTTCGCATCCTTCTGTACCAGTTCTTCAACGTAGGTATTCCACTTCTGGCACCCGGGACATTTGCCCAGCCACTTGGTGCTCTCGTATCCACAGTTCTGGCAGAAGTAAGCTGTTTTAACTTTTGACATCGCCTAAAATTAGATGATAAATAGAAGAAAAACCCGGCGATGATAAAGGAGGAAAACCACAGAAAAGAGAGGGAAAATTGCGACGTAAAAAGGGCTGATCTTGCGACCAACCCTTTTACTTACTAACCCATTAAATTCTGACACTAAATTACAAATCTGCCCCACATTACAAAATTATTTTTTACCCCTGTGAATAACTTTTAGAGGATTTTATATAACCCATTTTAACATTTCCACGCTTCTAACACTCTGATTATCAATATTTAATTTAGATCAAGAATTTCCGGGCACTGTTGTGCAAACTGATAAACTGGCAGGCTAAAAGAGGCATAATTGAGGCAACTGACAAAACGCTCCGGGATTCGTTAAAACTAGCAAGCCCGGGAGTAAAATAACGGGTTTGGATGCAGATTTGCGGCATACCCGTCAAAAGGAAAGAATCGATGACACCGTCAATTATGCTTATTTCATTGCTTTTCATAGGACTTAGTATGGTTGTATCCATGATCCTGAAAAGCCGTTTTACTGCTTTTGGCAAAATTCCCCTCTTAAACAGGCTCACCGGCAAGGAAGTGGCCGATAAGATGCTGAGGGAGCATAACATATATGATGTAAAAGTAGTATCTGTACAAGGCTTTCTTTCAGATCACTACAACCCTGCCAATAAAACGATCAACCTCAGCCCTGAAGTCTATAATAACTACAGCGTAGCTGCCGCGGCCGTTGCCGCCCACGAAACCGGCCACGCTATCCAGCACGCCACGGCCTATACCTGGCTGAACCTCAGGAGCAAGCTTGTACCCGCGGTACAGTTCAGCTCCACTCTTGTGAACTGGGTTCTCATTATAGGTGTATTAATGGCGAGCTCGGGTAACAGCACCCTGCTGCTGGTAGGAATCGCCCTTTTTGCCCTGACCGTGCTGTTTTCGCTGGTTACTCTTCCTGTAGAGTTCGATGCAAGCCGCCGGGCCCTGCAGTGGCTGAACCGAACCAACGTCACCAACGCCCAGGAATACCCCAAGGCCAAGAATGCCCTGACCTGGGCTGCCATGACCTACGTAGTAGCCGCCCTGGCCGCCGTGGTCACCCTGGTTCAGTATATTCTTATTTATATGGGCAGCAGAGACAGGGAGTAGAGGTTTGAAGTTTGAGGTTTGAGGTTTGAG
>DASWNB010000596.1:0-4028 GCA_036399455.1 Flavisolibacter sp.
GCATTAAACCACCTGTCACAACAGTAATGATTCTTCCACTCTCAGCCACGTCTGTGGACCGTGGACCGTGGACTTCCATCTACCTCACCAACCGGACCGTATCTACCGTAGCCAGCTGGTTCGCTGTAACTGTAATTCCCGTACGGGTTTGGTCCTGGTAGGTAGAGTCGGTGGGAAGGAAGTGCAGGTTGTAGGAGCCGGCGTTCAGCCCGCGAAGCCAGTAGCTGCCATTTGAGGTGTAGGTGCTGGCCACGGTGTCGGAACCCTGGATGGCGAGAACGGCCGTGGGAAAGCTGTTCGGAAGAACGTAGCCTTTGATGCTGCCGCCGATAGCTTCCAGTATGGCGCGAATGGTGGGCTTGAGCATGTACTTGCCATTACCGGTGCGGTGGATGGATTTGGCCACGTCGAAGTCGAGCAGCAGCTTGTACATCACGCCTTCATTTGCATCCTGGTGAATATTGATCTTGAGGCCCGATTGCTGGGCGCTGGGCGTTTCAAGGTTATGCCTGACCCCGTTAACGATCACGTAGTTATCGGGACCAAGCACAAGGCGTATCTGCTGGATGCGGCCGGTGTTGATCTCAGCGTCGGCCAGCAGGGTGTCCTGGTCGTTTACAAGGCGGAGCAGGTCGTAGCTGCCGGGATGCACGTTGCTGAGGCTTTGCCATCCACTGGAGGTATCGCTGGAATAATTGATGCGAACGTCGCGGATATCAACGAAAACGGCATCATAATCACCGGGGTCATCGGTAAGGAAGACCTGGAGGCGGGCACGTCCGTTGGATGGTGAATCGCTTTTGTCGCAGGAGGTAAAAAATACCAGGGAGAAAGAAAGCAGGAGAAGGAATGGTGTTTTCAAGAGTTTCATAATACAGATTTGCAGCTCATCAGCAAGGATAGTGCCGGGTTGGCCTCCTGGAAAAGGAATTAATAGTAAGCTTTGAGATTTAAGGCTTACGACTTGGAATAAAAAAAATAGGGCTCGTAAGAGCCCCTGTTCAATTGACCCGGTAGGTGTTTTTCATAGATCAAACGGCCGGAACCATAGGACCCAGAAAGGGTATCGAACGGCCATCTTAAGCAAAACCAATGCCGATTGGAGCCAGCCGGGTTGTTTTTTGTTATTTTTACATGGAGCAGACACAGCAAGAGGTAAAGGCAGAAGGTAAAGGGTAAAAGGTAGAAGGCAAAGGCGGAAATGCTCAATATTCAACGGTCAATGCTCAATGTTCAAGTGGTCTCCGGATTGGAAACGTGCTTGAAAATTGAGCATTGATATTGAGCATCCGCCCTCCGCCTTCTACCTTACACCTTCCACCCCTCATTGAAGTACTACCCTCGAATTCAGGCGTTCCGCTCCGTTAATGAGCTGAAGCGTGTAGGTGCCGGGCAGGAACCTTTCGAGACCGCTGAGGGAAAGTATGTTGTTGCCTTTTTCAACGTCGCAACTGCGGCGGAGCACCAGGCGGCCGGAGGCATCTACGAGCTGAAGTTCTATCCTGGCTTTTGCAGGGCTCATGAAGGAAACAAAAGCTTTTCCCTTAACAGGATTGGGATACACCAGCAACTGGCTGCCCACACCCTGTTCGCGGAATACCAGCACCTGGCTGAAACTGGTCTTACCGTCTAACTCCACCATCTTCAGGCGGTAGTACGCCACCGGGGCGGAAAGCTGCGAAAGATCGTCGCTGAAGCTGTATGATGAACCGGAGCCTGTGGAGTTAACGGTGCCGATGGTGGCATAATCACGTCCGTCCAGGCTGCGCTGTACTTCGAATTTGTCCAGTGAGGCAGCGTCTTCTGTTTTCCAGTTCAGGTCCGCCTTGCGGCCGTTCATCCTTCCGCTGAATTCAACCAGCACCTCGGGCAGCACGGTGAGATTATTTACAATGACCGTAGAAATTGTATTGGTACGTACCGGCAGATCCATGTCATAATAGATAGAGGCTGTGTTGTAGATGATGTCGTTTACCACTACAGTGTTCTTCGGCTTCGCCTGGAAGGCAATAAATCCTGCACTGGGGCCCGGGGCCGTACCCATGTTCGGTAGGTTGATGCCATTAAAAGTCCAGCTTACCCGGCCGTTTTCCACTGTCATCTCGCAAGGATGGCTTGAGCCCACCATTTGCAGGCTGCTCCAATCCAGTTTTGCATCCAACGTATCGCGGATGACCAGGTTGGACACAGTGCCGGTGCCGGTGTTCTGGAAGGTAACGGTGTACTGGATAAAGGAGGACGCGGCAGAGGACGCCGGCAAGCTTCCCGCAGTATTATCTCCCATATAGTTCTGGCCCGGGGTAGAAGCGCTGACTATGGTCTGCCTTACCCAGGAGGTATCATCCCAGGGAGTTTCATCGCCTGCCACCGGGTTGATGATGGCGCTGCTTGTAAGAACAGTTCCCAGCGGGGCAAACGGCAGGGGAGCAATCCTGAATGTGACGAAAATGGAGCCTGTATCCAGCGGAGCCAGGTTGGTAAACGTCCACCTCAGGGTGCTGCCATTTACCATCGTATAATCCGGGATGGCCCAATCAAGTTCAAGCTTCGGGTCTCTTCTCATAAGTATCTCGCCGGAAGGGATGAATTCCGTTCCCGCATTCCTGTAGAGTATCCGGTAATCGGCCTGTCCGGCCAGGCGGGCGGGTCCCAGGGGAATCAGTTGAACAACGAGGTCTTTCCTGCCCGGGATGGGCTGCACGGCAAAGCTCAGCGAATCCGTATTGAAATAAGTGCTGAAATTGGAACTGGCCGAAGCGGGAACCACATTGAAATAGGAACGGTACGGAACAAAGGTGGTTGTATAGCTGCCAAGACCTGCAACAAATTCAAAGGCTCCGTTCCGGGGCAGTGCGGAGCGGTCTGAGTTCATGCGTACCACGCCGTCGCTGAAGAATTTTTCTGAAGGATCTTTCATCCCGTTGCTGTTGGCGTCGAAGTAAACCGTTCCCTTTATCGTATTCCTGTTCCCAAACCTTACAAAGAGCCCATTCCCCGAATCTCCCGTCCAAACTGTAGAGGGACGCCCATAGCCGAAGAGGACATAGTCGGTTTCTGAAAGGGCTATCGCCTGCGTAGCCGCATCCTCGCCGATGCCTCCTGCGGTCTTTCCCCAAACAAAATTGCCATTGGCCGCTACGCGGAACATCCAGGCATCAGAAGGGCCGGTTATGGAAGAAACGTCGCCATTGGTGGACTTGGTGCATCCGCTGATAAGGTACTCGTTGCCCCAAATGCGCTGTATGGAACCTGCCTCCTCGTGCCCGGAGCCGCCATATCCTTTTGACCACAGCAGGGTTCCTGCGTCAGACACCCTGACCAGCCAGGCATCCCTTCCGCCTTTACAGGTATGGCCTTCCGCTACCGGCGAATCGGTAGTTCCCACAACGGTGAACGTGTTGTCCGAATTCAGCGCTATATCCCTGAAGCTCTCATTACCTGTACCACCCAGATTTTTTTGCCAGAGCAGTTGGCCACTGGCATTTGTCCTGATAAGCCAGGCATCTGCCGCACCTTTATTGGACTGCAGGTCCCCGTTTACTGACCAGGAAGCGCCGGCAATAAGAAATCCGTGATCGGGAGTTTCGGCCACGGAATAGCCTACGTCCTGGGCGGAGCCGCCAAAGCATTTTTGCCACAGCAAATTCCCGCTTGCATCCACGCAGATCATCCATATGTCTTCCGTGCCTGCCGCGCCGTGATTGCCGCTGACGTTTCCATCGACCGACATCGTAGAGCCAACCAATATGTACTTTCCATCATGGGTCCTGGTCATGCTGTAGAGTAAGTCCAGCCTGCTGCCCCCGTAGGCTTTCCGCCAGGCAATGGTGCCATTGCTATTGAACTTCACCAGGTAGAAATCCTGCTGGCCCGTTCCCGTGAGCGTGCCTGTTCCTGCAGCCATGTACCCGTCATCGGTAAGCAGCACAGAGGAAAAGGAGGATATGAACTTGGCCGGCGTGCCCAGGTCCGTACCGTTGTACTCCCACGACTTGTTTCCAAGACTATCCAGTTTCACCAGCCAGGGC
>DASWNB010000597.1:0-3888 GCA_036399455.1 Flavisolibacter sp.
GCCAATACGATTTCTGCTCGGATGAAGAAGAGATACGCTTCTTCAGGACCATGAAGCCGGCGCTCCTGAGCGAATTGGCATATTACCAACTGCTTTATTTTTCAGTGGTGTTCTGCCCTGAAGTGCCGCACATGCAAAAAGCATTCTGGCAAAGAGAAACGGAGCGGCTGGTTTGCTTTAAAGAAAAGAACAGCGCATTTTATGAATATTACACCTCGGGAAGAACGGATATGGATCATGAATATTTTCGCCGGCCACGAAGCCGCAGCACGGGAGCAGAAGCGGGAACAAAATACGCTTCGCTGATTGGCGAACTGTGGGCCGTGGAAAGATACTGCGCCTATGCCCGGAGAAAATTATCCGCCCATACCAAAGCAAATTAATTTAAGCCCATAAAATCACCGGCCCTGTTCCGGCCGGAGAGGAGTTTCTTATGAAGCAAAGGAAAAATCCTGGAAAATGCTGGTATTTTACTCATTTGCCCTATAGGCAGCTATCTTACCTTGTCAAAGGTTAGCCTGCACGCTCAAAACAGCATAGCTGCGGTCTTTACCGGCTGTTTTGATGCCGCCGCATCGCTGATCCCGGTAACCAATTTTCAAAACCATGTGTGATAACTTGTTGAAATGATTGGCCTGATCACTACTTCCGATAGCAGAAGCATAACCCTGAGGCCATCCCTTCCACCACACTATCCCGGCGTGGTTTTACCCGGCAGCACCAGGTTCTCCTTCCAGGAAACATTCGGAGAAGTTATTCTGCAGGAGTTCAGGGCAGCACAATACGCCGTGTCCTACTATATCTTTTACTTCACCGAAAAGATCACCCTGCTGGCACGGGAGGAAAACTTTCCCTTCCAATCACTGGTGGCGCTGAAAAGCCCCGCCAGCCTCCACATTGCCGGCGCCGGGAAACTCCACCTCCGCGAAAACCAGCACGCCTTTTTCTCCGACACTTCCGGCGAACGAAAGTTCATCTTTGAACAGGATAAGGAATACCACCTCTTCTGCGCCAGCTATGCACAGGAACTGGCCGGGCAGATACTTCCGCTCTTTCCCCCGCTTCAGTCCTCCGGCAGGAAAAAGAATTTCAGCTTCCTGCTCCGCCCCGGCAGAACCATCGGCCTGGAGATGCTCGATATCATCCATAACCTGCTCCACTGTCCTTTTGAAGGCAACCTGCAGCAGCTCTATTTCGAGAACAAGGTGCGGGAATACCTTTTCCTTGTTCTTGCCAAAAGCAACCCCGAACCCGAATACGCCACCCGCCTCTCCCCATCCGAAACCACCGCCCTTTACCAGGCAAGAGAAATAATCCTGGCCGACATCGAAAAGCATTACACCATCGGCGAACTGGCCCGCCAGGTACACCTGAACGAGTTCAAGCTAAAGGCCGGTTTCCGGCAGTTGTTCGGCACAGGCATTTTCGAATGCCTCCTTGGAGCCCGCATGCAAAAAGCCCGTAGCCTCCTTCTTGAAACCGACCAGCCCATAAAGCAGATCGCCTCCATGACGGGCTACCGGCGCGTCACCTCTTTCATCACCGCCTTCCGCCGCCACTTCGGCTACACACCCGGCTCGGTGAGGAGGAAGGGGAGGGGGACGTGAATCGTGAATGGTGAATGGTCAATGGTGAATGGGTCGTTTATGGAGTGGGATGCCTTTCTTTGGCAGGCAGCTATTCGTAAAATATTCAATGCTCAATATTCAATTTTCAAGTGCGTTCCGGGAAAGGTCGTGCGAATAAGGGCTTGCAGCTTGAAGCTTGAGGCTTGCAGCCAGCAAAATCTCTCCTAAATACGGATATCAAGGGCTGAACGTGCACAAAGCTGTCAGCCAACAGCTAAAAGCTAACAGCTTCTATATAATTTATCTTTAATTTGGTAAACTCAACAGCTCATTCTTCCTGATTATGCTTACTTACCGCATATTGCAAAATGCCCTGCTGGCAGCGGCAATGCTGCTGGGCTCCGCACTGGCGGCCCAAACCGTGAGCCTGTCCGTAAAAAAAGAACCGCTCGAAAAAGTACTGGCGGAGATCAGGAAACAAACGGGCTACAGCTTCGTGTACATATCCGAGGAAGTGAAGAAAGCCGGGCCGGTGACGATAACGGCGAATGGTCCGCTGAAGGATGTACTGCAACAGGTGTTCAGCGGACAGTTGCTGGATTTTGTGGTGGAAGATAAAGTTGTTATCATCAGCGCCAGGGCTGCCGCTGCCCCTCAAACCGGGATCATATACGTTTTTGGGCGTGTGGTAAATGATAAGAACGAAGGCATACCCGGCGCATCGGTAATGGTAGGGAATAATAAGAAAACACTGGCTACGGACGAGTCGGGGAGGTTCGTGCTGGAAGACGTAGCGGGGCAAACCCTGCGGGTCAGCAGCGTGGGGTACCAGCCCGCAGAAGTGTTGCTTAAAGGAAAGCAGATCACCATACGCCTGCAAACCGAAATAGCAAACCTCAACGAAAGCATAGTCATTGCTTACGGCACCACCACACGTAAGCTGAACACGGGCTCCGTCACCCGCGTGACCGGCGAAGAGATCAGGCGGCAGCCGGTAACCGATATACTGGCAACGCTCCAGGGGCGTGTTCCCGGCATGATCCTGACACAAAGCAGCGGGGTAGCGGGGTCGGCATTTGCCATAGAGATCAGGGGGAGAACCGCTCTGGACCCTGTGCTTTCCGGCAACGACCCGCTGATGGTGATCGACGGCATCACTTTCGAAGCAGGCAACATGTCTCTGAACCAGATAGCTTCTGCGGTTAACAATCCGCGGGATATTACCCAGGGGGGAATGAGCCCGCTGAGCATGCTCAATCCCGCCGATATAGAAAGCATTGAAGTGCTGAAGGATGCCGATGCCACCGCCATCTACGGAAGCCGCGGCGCCAACGGCGTGCTGCTCATCACCACCCGCAAAGGACGAGCAGGCCGTCCCCGCATATCTGCCGGTATTTATGCAGGCCGCGGCAAATCCACCAACACCCTTCCCATGCTTGATACGCGCCAGTACGTGGAAATGCGGAGGGAAGCCTTGGCCAACGACAGGCTGCTTCCTGATACAAGAAATGCTCCCGACCTGCTGCTGTGGGATACTACGCGATATACCGATTTCCGCGAGCTGCTTACAGGCGGTGCGGCGCACATGACGGATGCCTATGCTTCCGTATCCGGCGGCAGTGACCGGACCAGGTATTATTTAAACACGGCATACCATAAGGAAGGCAGCGTGTTCCCCGGCGATTTCGGCTTCAGCAGGAAAACGGTGCGGCTGTCCGCCGATCATGGCAGTGAAGATAAAAAGCTGTTGCTGTCGGCGCAGGCGGCTTATGCTTCGGGACGAAACAGGCTGCCTCAAAACGATCTTTCCCTTTTCCTGAACCTGCCGCCAAACATGATCCTGCACGACTCGGCGGGAGGGCTTGCCTGGGAAGATAAAGGCGTAGCATTTGCGAGCTTCAGTTTTTCCAATCCGCTTGCCACCCTGCTTAAGACCTATACCCTCGACAATGACTTTCTCTCAGGCAGCTTGCAGGCTGCGTGGGAAATACTTCCCGGCTGGAAGCTGAGAGCAGTTGCAGGATATAACTCCCTTTCCGCCGCGGAGGTGCTGATACAGCCCAGGGCTGCTTTTTCACCGGCTTCCAACCCAAAGCCATACTCGCACTTCGCGGACCGTACCCTGCATAGCTGGATGGCGGAGCCCCGGCTTGAATGGAACCGCAAGATAGGCCGCGGCAGGCTGGACGTCCTGTTGGGCTCCACCTGGCAGGAAAGAAGGATTCGCAGCAAGTACGTGACGGCCACCGGCTACACCGACGACCACCTGCTGGGCTCCCGCGATGCGGCGGGAAATATTTCCCTGATGAAAGAAGAAAAC
>DASWNB010000598.1:0-3749 GCA_036399455.1 Flavisolibacter sp.
ATGCTGGGTTCTTACGGCTGGAACAAGCTGCTGACACAACCCAACGGCGAATATGAGCCCGGCGCTTTCGACCTGCGCGGCAAGATACCGAGGCCAACCGCGCTGGCCGCTTTCATCCGCGAAACGGTTTCAAAGCAGCAGTGCCATCACCCGCTGGCCGCTACCGACGGATGGTGGCTCCGCGAAACGCGCTATATGCATGAACCCAGGCTTAAAAACATAAAGATGAAAACCGAAGACACCGGCAACCCCATACTAATCGTGGGCAAGCGCGGAACCCTGGGCAAGGCCTTTGCCCGCGTGTGCGAAGACCGCTGCCTCAATTACAGCCTCATCAGCCGCGATGATTGCGACATCAGCGATCCCGCATCGGTAGAGCGTATGATCGATCACTATAAGCCCTGGGCCATCATCAATGCCGCCGGTTACGTGCGGGTGGATGATGCCGAGAAAGAATGCGATAAATGCTTCCGCGATAATACCACGGGACCGCAGAACCTGGCCATTGCCGCACAAAAGAAAGGCGTACGCTTCGTTACCTTCTCCAGCGACCTGGTGTTTGACGGGCAGCAGTCGCAGCCCTACGTTGAAAGCGACAGCACCAACCCGCTGAATGTGTACGGACGCAGCAAGGCGCAGTCCGAGGAAATCGTGAGCAGGGAAAATCCTGAAGCGCTCATCATCCGCACCAGCGCCTTCTTCGGTCCCTGGGATGAATACAATTTTGTTCACCACGTGCGCAAATCGCTCTCGCAATTCGAGCGGCTGCCTGTTGCGCATGATATAATCATCTCCCCCACCTATGTTCCCGACCTGGTGCACGCCACGCTGGACCTGCTCATCGACGGCGAAAAAGGCATCTGGCACCTGGCCAACCGCGGCGCCCTCAGTTGGAGCGAGCTGGCGCACGAAGTAGCCGACCGCTTCGGCCTCGACAAGAGCCTCATAGACCCGGTCTCGAAGAGCGAAATAGGCTACCTGGCCAGCCGTCCCTCCTACTCCGTACTCGGCAGCGAAAGAGCCCTTATCCTTCCCACACTGGAAGATGCGCTGAGAAGGTACAAGGAAGACGAAAAGCTGTTTGAGCGGAAGCAGGGGCATGCGGCGTAGGGCAGAGCCGTTTGACGTTTGAGGTCCGTTAGGTGCATCACTCCGCTCTCTTCGTGAACCTCTGCGTCTTTGTGGTTAACCACAGAGGCGCAAACGAGCAGAAGGATTGCACAGGGGGAAGAATGTCACATCTGGCGAACCTCAAACTTCAAAACCTCAAACCTTAAAACTTCCCAAGCCTAATGTTTTCCCAAACCGGGGGCTGCTTTGCATATGTATGGACGAAATCAATTAATTTTATTTCGCCTCAGTTAGAGCTTTTCAAGATTCGGCTATAGGCACCCTTAAATTCATACTATGGCTAAAGTTAGCTTTAACAACAACGGACAGGTATTTTTCGGTTCGCTCAAAAGATCGGTGGAAGACTACTTCACTACCAACAACCTCAGCAAAACAGGCAACTGGAAGCTGTACATGAAAACACTGGTGCTGATCCCCCTCGCCCTCTGCATATACATCTTTCTTTTAACAGCCACTTACACGCCGCTCGCCGGCGTGGCGCTTTGCCTTGTACTGGGGCTTGCCCTTGTTTCCATTGCCTTTAATGTAATGCATGATGCCTGCCACGGCAGCTACTCCAGCAAAAAATGGGTGAACTACATACTGGGACATACCATGAATGCGCTGGGCAGCAGTGCTTTTATCTGGAAGATAAAACACAACGTCGTTCACCATACCTACACCAACGTGGACGGTATTGACGATGACATTGCGAAGAGCCCGGTACTGCGCCACTGCCCTTCTCAGAAGTGGGTGCCTGCGCATCGTTACCAGTTTATTTATATGTTCCTGCTGTATGCGCTGAGCACCATCCTGTGGGTGTTTATAACGGACATGGTTAAATACTTTTCCAGGAAGATCGTTGTGACCGACATGAAGATACCGCTGAAGGAACACATCATCTTCTGGACCAGCAAAGTGCTTTACGTAGGTTTTTACGCCGTGCTTCCCATAATGCTTGTAGGCTGGCAGGCCTGGCTCGTAGGCTACCTGCTGGTAAACATGACCATGGGCCTTACGCTTTCCATCGTGTTCCAGTTGGCGCACGTTGTAGAGAAAACCGCTTTTGAAGAAGCCGGTGAAAAGCCCAAGACCATAGATTCGGAATGGGCCATCCACGAATTGAAAACCACCGCCAACTTTGCCCCCCGCAACCGTATTATTTCCTGGTTCGTAGGCGGGCTGAATTTCCAGGTAGAGCACCATCTTTTCCCCCGCGTAAGCCATGTGCATTATCCTGCCCTCAGCCGCATCGTCCGCGAACACTGCGATAAGTACAACATCCCCTATCACTCCTATCCCACCATGCGCTCCGCCGTTGCTTCACACGTAAAGGTGATGAAGAAGCTGGGAGAGAGAGGGATTTAGGTTTCTGGTTTCTCGTTTGTTGTTTCTGGTTTTTTAGGTGTGTCATTCCCTGCCTTAGTGGAGCTTCTTTGACTTTTGCGTCTCGGTGGTTAACCGCAAAGACGCGAAGGACGCAAGGCTTTTCACGCCAAGGCGCAAAGGAAAGGCAAAGAATAGGTCGCCTGAACCATAATCTTATCCCTTCTGTGCCTTGTTCTTGTTCCTACGCCTCTATAAATTGTAAGCCATAAGAGCGCAAGGAAAGGTCGCAAGCTCCGCCATTTAAGGAGCTTGCGACTTTTCTTTGCTCTCTTTGCTGGTAATAACTATAGAAGCGCCGGGACGTAAGAGAAACACGAAGTAAAAGATTATGGTTCAGGCGACCTATTCTTTGCCTTTCCTTTGCGCCTTGGCGTGAAAAGCCTTGCGCTTCTTTGCGTCCTTCGCGTCTTTGCGGTTAAACCAAAGAAAACGCACACCCACGAACACTTCGCCAGAAGAAGGACTGACTGCGCCTAAAGAACCAGAAACAACAAACAAGAAACCAGAAACACTCCTACTCACAGCTTGCACACAGTTGCTTCACCGCTGACACCCAGCCGGCGCGGGTAGTTGGTTTTACAATAATGTCGGTGCCGAGGGAGATGCAGAAGCGGCGGTCGTTGGAGCTGTCTTCGGTGAGGAGCATGAAGGTGGGGATGAGGCAGTAGATGTCATCGCTTTTCAGCAGCTCCAGGGTGGCCCTGCCGCTAAGTCTTTCCATTTCAAGATTGAGAATGATAAGTTGGGGATAGGATTCCCCCTTGCCTACGTGCTGCAGGAAGCTTATAAGGTCGAAGCCATTGGGTACGGCTACGATCTGCTTGCCCCGGTCGATGGAGTTGAGCACTTTGTCAAGTACATCGATCTCGTTGCTGTCGGTTCCGGCGTACAGGAAATATTTGGAATGATACATGGTAACTCAGTTCGGATAATGGTGGAATAACGGTTGTGGTGGATGGTGGCGGGCGGTGCGGATCAGGGGCTGATATGCTCCTTAATGGCGGTGGCAACGGAACGGATAAGGTTCTTTGATAGCTGGTCACGGCCATCGTGCAGGTTTGTAAGACCCTCTTCGCCCTGGCATTCGAGCTTTCCCCCGGGAATAAGGTCGTGCAGTTCCCCGTCCATCAACTGGATGTTGAAATTGGGGCGGCCATCGCGGGAATAAATGGTAATGATGGCATCGTAAACCTGCTGGTTAAAATAAAAGCGGGTTGTGAAGATTCTGGCCATAACAGCATTTTTAGAGG
>DASWNB010000599.1:0-5737 GCA_036399455.1 Flavisolibacter sp.
CGCCTGATGGTAAGTTGAATCTGGTTCCCGTTCAGTATTGATTTCAAACCGAATTTGATTTATTCGATAAAAATAAGGAAAGTCCCGGTCGGGACGTGAATCGTCAATCGTCAATCGTGAATGAAACCGCCAAGGCGCTAAGACGCGAGGAAGCACCAAGTATTTCCTTGCGCTTTCCTTTGAGCCTTTGTTTCTCAGTGGTTATCCATTCACGATTGACGATTCACGATTCACGGCTGAACCAGCAAGCATAAAAAAAGCCCTGCACAGGCAGGACCTCTTTGTTTAAGCTCTTAGCGGTAATTACTTGTTGGCACCAAACATGTAGTGCAGGCCGATTTTTATACCCCTGTTGCTTACTTCCCTGTCGGCAGTACCGGAGGGAGCATCATCAGTGTTGTAAACATTAGATAAGCCATGTACGTAAGTAGCGTGAGCACCCAGGCCTATCCGTGATGTGTAGCCGATACCACCCAGCAGGGCGAAATCAGTTTTTCTTACGAGTCCCATGTCCTTAAGGTCGGGGTCGGTGCCTGTTTGGTTATCCTGGCGGGCAGTGGTCAGGAAAGCAAATTGGGGACCTGCTTCCACAAAAAAGCCACCTGGAGTTTTCAGCTGAACCATAAGCGGAATAGCTACATAGTCGAAATCCAGCTCATAGTTGACGTTGCTTCCGGTACCTACAAGGGGAGTACCGCTAACCTTGCTGCCTTGTCCAACATACAGGATCTCAGGCTGAAAGCGGAGGTTTCCGCCTATGGGAATGTTGGCAAAAACGCCTACATGGAAGGAAGTTTTGGAATTTGTGTTGAAGTTGGTTGTGTTGTTTTCGTCGTCAAGTTCCAACGAGGCGAGATTAACGCCGCCTTTCACACCAAAATAAGGTTTTACTGCCATTGGAGTTCTGGCGGGTTTATCATCTTGTGCAAACACAGCCAGACCTGAACATAACGCTAAAGCAAATAGACTGATCTTTTTCATACGTTGATAAATTTGTGGTTGTTGGTGCTTATACAAAAAAGAGGCCGCAATAAAAGCGGCCTTTGAATTTCATTTATTACAGGCCGCTTACTTACCTCGACTGGGCCTTGTGCCGGTTGTTGAACATGTAAAAAAGGCTAAGCTGGAAGGCTCTTCCCTTTGCTTCGGGATATCCTCCTTCGTTGATCTCACTCAACCCCAGGTTATAACGGGCACCCACACCCAAACCTGAGTTGGAAAGATAGCTGAGGCCTAAGCCCAGGGATACGTTGGTTGACTTGAATACCTCGTCAGCTTCCTCGTCGTTGCCGTCATCGTCCTGAATTTCGGTGCTGGCGAGTATGCCCAACTGGGGACCGGCCTCTATGCGGAAACCGTTGTTGAACATGTACTGTACCATAACGGGAATGTTGATGTAATCGTTTTTCCAGGTCACTTCTCCGCCGGTAACATCCTGTTTGGCGCCTTCGGCAGAATACACAAGTTCAGGCTGAAGGGCCCATTGGGGAGATAAGTGTATGTGGGCCAGTGCACCCAGGTGCAAACCCATCCTTGAATCCATGTCGATACTCCAGTCGATGGAGGAAATGTTCAAGCCGCCCTTGATACCAAAATTGGCGGTCTGCGCAAACACTGCGCCGCTCACACAAAAAGCAAGTAAAAGCAGACTGATCTTTTTCATGATGATTCCGTTTACCCCCTACCTGCAAAAAAGAGGCCGGATTACGGTTATGGATGAACGAGAGGCGTCAATCGTGAATGGTGAATGGTCAATGGTGAATAGGTCTTTTGTGGAGCACGATGCTTTTCTTTGGCAAGCAGTTCCTTTTAAAAATATTCAATATTCAATGCTCAATGTTCAATTTTCAAGTACGTTCCTGAATGAAAATGCTCAATGTTCAAGCACGCACTTGAACATTGAGCATTGATTGTTGAATATTCCGTTCTGCAACAACTCACACCCTCTAAGGAAAGACCGCATCCAAATGCCTCGTCTGTGGACCGTCGGCCGTCGACTGTGGACTTCTTCCTCAGATCCCCTCGCTTTCGCCCTGGCGGAGGAAAGGATAGCGATAGTCTGTAGGCGGGTTGAAGGTTTCCTTTATTGTTCGTGCACTCAGCCAGCGGTACAGGTTCAGCATGGAGCCTGCCTTGTCGTTGGTGCCGCTGACACGGGCGCCGCCGAAAGGCTGCTGTCCAACAACAGCGCCGGTGGGCTTGTCGTTGATATAAAAATTACCTGCGGCATCGCGGAGCCTCAGCGTGGCCAGGTCAACGGCATTGCGGTCCTGCGCAATTATGGCGCCGGTCAATGCGTAAGGCGATGTGTTGTCCACCAGGTCGAGCGCTTCTTCGAATTTGTTCTCATCATACACGTGTATCGTCAGCACAGGCCCGAAGATCTCTTCGCACATGGTCACATATTTCGGGTCGATGGCTTCGATGACCGTGGGCTGTATGAAATACCCTTTGGACTTGTCGAAGTTTCCACCTGCAATGATCTTTGCGTCCCTGGAGGATTTCACGTTGGTGATGTATTCCGTGATCTTGTCAAAGCTTCTCTCGTCAATAACGGCATTGATGAAATTTCCAAAATCTTCCACCGTACCCATTTTGAATGAGTCCACTCCTTCCACGAGCAGTTGTTTTACCCTGTCGGCAATGTTTGAAGGAATATAGGCGCGTGAAGCCGCGGAGCATTTCTGTCCCTGGTATTCAAAGGCGCCGCGCAGCAGGGCCGTAGCCACCACTTCGGGAGCTGCAGATTTATGGGCGATGACGAAATCCTTGCCGCCGGTTTCACCCACGATGCGCGGGTAGGTCTTGTAGTTCATTATATTCTCGGCAATGGACTTCCACATATTATTGAATACGCCGGTAGAGCCGGTGAAGTGTACACCCACGAAATCGCGGTGCGCAAAGCATACCTTGCCGATGGTGGGACCGTCAACATAGATCAGGTTGATCACGCCGTCGGGAAGTCCTGCTTCCTTAAGTATGCGCATGAACATCTGCGCTGAGTACACCTGCGTGTTGGCGGGCTTCCACACCACAACGTTCCCGCAAAGCGCGGCAGAGGTAGGAAGATTGCCGCCTATGGCAGTGAAGTTGAAAGGCGTTACGGCCAGCACAAATCCTTCCAGCGGGCGCCATTCAAGGCGGTTGTGCATGCCCGGCGCACTGATGGGTTGCTGCTTGTATATCTCGCTCAGGAAATGCACGTTGAAGCGCAGGAAGTCGATCAGTTCGCAGGCGCTGTCGATCTCCGCCTGGAAGGCGTTCTTGCTTTGCCCCAGCATGGTAGTGCCGTTCATGTGGTAGCGGTACTTGGTAGAGATGAGATCAGCGGCCCTCAGGAAGATGTTGGCCCTGTTCTCCCAGCTCATATTGCTCCAGGAATTGCGGGCAGCCAGCGCGGCATCGATGGCCTGGCGTACATGGCTTTCATCGCCTACGTGAAAATGTCCCAGCACATGCGCAGTTTCGTGCGGCGGGCGAATGGCCTGGGTCTTTCCCGTTCTTACTTCCTGGCTGCCGATGTACATGGGTATGTCCATCTGCTGTCCCTTGAGTTCGGCCAGTGTTTGCTTCAAAGCCTTTCTTTCAGCAGTCCCGGGTGCATAGCTGTGAACCGGTTCGTTCACAGGCATGGGGTATGAAAAATATCCTAAGCTCATAGTATGTGGGTGTTCTTTTTTAGTAATTTCTTTTTAGTTCCAAGTCGTAAGTCCAAAGCCAGAACCAAAAATCATTGATTTATGACTTACGGCTTAGAACTTGCGACTTACGGCTTTGGGCTCCGGACTACGCTTCCTGCTCTTTCTCCATCATCAGGTACGCTTTTATAAACCCGTCCAGTTCTCCATCCATCACGGGACCAATGTTGCCTACTTCGTAGTCGGTGCGGTGGTCCTTGATCATTTTATAGGGATGGAAAACATAGCTGCGGATCTGCGAGCCCCATTCAATTTTTTTCTTATTGGCATTGGTGGCGTTCTTCAGCTCTTCGCGCTTGCGCAGCTCTTCCTCGTACAGGCGGCTCTTCAGCATCTGCATGGCTTTCTCGCGGTTGCCCAGCTGCGTTCTTTCGGTCTGGCAGATCACCACGAAACCGGTCGGTATGTGGGTCAGCATCACCTTTGTTTCCACTTTGTTCACGTTCTGGCCGCCGGCGCCGCCGCTGCGTGCCGTTTCCATCTTCACTTCACTGTCTTTGATTTCTATGTTGATGGTATCATCTACCAGCGGGTACACGAATATGGAAGCGAAGGAAGTATGCCGCCGGGCATTGGAATCAAACGGGGAGATGCGCACCAGGCGGTGCACGCCGCTTTCGGCTTTCAGGAAACCGTAAGCAAAGGGCCCGTCGAACTGGAGTGTGCAGGTTTTGATGCCTGCGCCGTCGCCGTCCTGCCAATCGAGAATGGTTACGGTCCAGCCCTGCTTTTCGCCGTACATGCGGTACATGCGGGAGAGTATTTCGGCCCAGTCCTGGCTTTCGGTACCACCGGCGCCGGAGTTTATCTGGAGCACGGCAGGAAGCTCGTCTTCGGGTTGGTTAAGCGTGCTTTTGAACTCAGCCTCTTCAATATTATTGATGGCTTTTTCGTAGGCGATCTTTACCTCCTCCTCGCTGCCTTCGCCTTCTTTCCAGAACTCGTAGAGCACGGCAAAATCCTCCACGGAGGTATCCACCTGTTCGTACATCTTTACCCAGTACTCGTTGATCTTGATCTCTTTCAGAATGGACGTAGCGCGGGCATTATCATCCCAAAACCCGGGAGCCAGCGAAAGTTGCTTGTCCTGTTCTATCTTCTGATGCCGGTTCTCGACGTCAAAGAAACCTCCTCAGGACAACCACACGGTCCCTCATATCTTTAATCTGTTCTTGTGTCATAGCGCGCAAAGATAAGGGAGAAAGGGGGAAAGGCGGAAGGTCAAAGGCGTGAGGCTTCAGGCTGTTGGCTGCAAGCAGGCCGTTCACCATTCACCAATTCACCTCCTGCCCTTTACGGTTGTCGGTGGTCGCTTATCGCTTATCACCCTGGCTCAGTATCTGAAGTGTCTCATCCATTGTGCTTACATCGGTTTCAGTTTCCTCGTCGGGGAGTTCTGCTTCCAGGGGTAGTCTTTCGGAGAGGAATCCGGCAAGCTCGCTGATGTTGGGGTATTTGAAGGCCATTACTACGGACAGCTTTTCGCCCAGGGTCCTGTTCACTGCCTCTACCATCCTGATGATCTTGATGGAGTTGCCGCCGAGATCGAAGAAATTGTCTTTTATGCTTATCCTGTCTCTTCCCAGCACTTCCTTCCACACCGCCGCCAGCTTTTCCTCCGTCCTGTTGCGCGGCGCAACATAAGCGATGCCGGTGGACATGGCCAGGCCTACCGGGGCGGGCAGCGCATTCCTGTCCACCTTGCCGTTGGACGTCAGCGGCAGAGAGTCGAGCTGAACAAAATGCTCAGGGATCATGTGGGCGGGAAGGGTGTTTTTCAGGAATGTGCGGAGAGCGGCAGCGTTGAGGGATGTTCTTCCCGTAAGGTATGCTGCCAGCTCGTTTTCCCCCTGCCTGCCGGTGATGGCTGTTACTGCGGCGGCCTCCACATCGGGATGGTTGCTTAGGGCATTCTCTATTTCGCCCAATTCAATGCGGTAGCCCCTGATCTTTACCTGGCTGTCCTTGCGTCCGAGGAACTCGATATCCCCATTCGGCAGCCATCTTCCCAGGTCACCCGTTTTGTACATCATCTCCCC
>DASWNB010000600.1:0-2532 GCA_036399455.1 Flavisolibacter sp.
CCGCTGCGCTGTGGCTGGGTTTCTGGGCCCTGCTGCCTGTGCTGGTGTTTGGTATCTTTTCGGTGAGTAAGGGAAGCTATCTTCTGCCTAACTCCCTGCTGGTGAAATCGGAGAGCCTGCATCTTTCGGTGGGAGGCGTGATGCGTTACGTGGAGAACATATTGGTAAACAAATTTACGATAGCAGGCAAGGAAGGCATTACGCTTCAGGCTACGCAACGCCTGCTGGCCATACTGCCGCTTGCCTGGCTGGTGTTTGCCCGGCACCGCTCGTGGCGTACCATCCTGCTTGTGCTTACGGGCGGCGTGGTGCTGCACCTGGCACTGGCGGGAACAGGCAAGTTCTACCGCTACGAAGCCTACCTGGTGCTTTGCTCCGTGGTAATTATTTCGGCCATACTTTTTCGTTACCGGAAGGAAGCGCTGCAGCGAAGAAGCCTTGCGGTGTATGCACTGGCGGCGGTGCTGGCCTTTTTTCTTTTCTTCCCCCTATTACTGCGCACCACGGCGGCACTGTCGAAGGTAAAACAGGCCTGTATCAATATCTACGAGCAGCAATACCAGATGGGAAAATTTTTCCAGCGCAGTTATCCAAACGATGCGCTGGCGGCAAACGACATAGGCGCTGTTTCCTTCTACACCCGTGGCTATATATTCGACCTGTGGGGATTGGGAAATATAGAGGTGGCCCGCAGCAAAAAAGGCGGCTACTGGACTTCTGGCTTCCTCCAGGGATTAGCCGGGCAGAAGGGCGTGAAGGTGGCGGCGCTGTACGACAGTTGGCTGGGAAGCTCGCTGCCTGCAGGATGGAGAAAAGTAGCCACCTGGCAGATACAGAACAACGTGGTTTGCGGCGATGATACGGTGAGCTTTTATGCCGCCGATGCCGCCCAGGCCGAAGCATTAAAGCAAAACCTTCAATCCTACCAGCCCTCCCTGCCCGCGGGGGTAACGGTACGGTATTACTGATATTAACCACAAAACCGCGAAGGACGCGAAGAAGCGCAAAGCGATGTCACGCACTTGTCCCGCCTGCTGCGGGACAAGTGCGTGAAACCGTCCTGGCGTCCTTGCGGCTTTGCGGTGAAGCCACGAAAACTAACCACTACGGAGACTTCGATAAAGAGAAAACAGGTAATTTTAACGTCTATGTGGTATAAACCAACTGCTGCATGAACGATGGCTACATAAAAAGTCTCGACGGTGTAAGGGCCATAGCCATCCTGCTTGTAATGAGCTTTCATGCGGACATTACTTATTTCGGGTGGATGGGCGTGCAGTTGTTCTTCGTGCTTTCGGGGTTTCTTATAACGGGCATACTGTGGCAGGAAAAGCATAAGGAAGGAACCATTGGATTCAAGCTGAAGAAATTCTGGGTCCGCCGGTCGCTCCGCATCTTTCCACTATACTTCGGATGGCTGTTTTTCCTGGGGCTTACCTACCTGCTGTTTCATTTTCCCGGTTATTTCACTACCTACTTTCCTTACCTCGCTACATATACCGTCAACTACTCGCGTACGCTGCCCGAGTGGCAGGGCAACCCGCTGTTCACGCACCTGTGGTCGCTGTCGATAGAGGAGCAGTTTTATCTTTTTTTCCCGCTTGTGATCTTTTTTTTAAGGGCCGGTTGGGTGAAGTACTTCATGATCTTTTTCGTGCTCTTTTCTCCCCTGACCCGCTACCTGCTGGGAGAGTATTACAGCGGCAGGGGCCATGAGCCTGCCGTAGTAGCCGATGTAGTTTACTGGAACACGCTCAGCCATCTCGATGCTTTTTTTATGGGCGGGCTTATTCCCGTGCTTTCGCTTGACAGGAAAATCCGCAAGCCGCAGGTGCTGCTGCTGGCCGGATTGGTTGTTGCCGCTGCTGCCGGACTGATGAATTTCTTCGACGCCACTCCTGCCGGCATTCCCTACCCGCTGGAGCTGGGCTATAACCACGGACGCATCGAAAATTACGAGCACGTATGGCATTACAGCGCCCTGAACCTGCTGTTTGCTTCGATCATTCTTGTACTGGTTTCCCGCACCAACAGGTCTTCCATTCTTACCAAGATCCTGGAGAGCCGCTGGCTTGTAAGTATCGGCCGCGTATCGTACGGCATGTATATATTTCACTGGGCCGTGTACGTGTACATCTTTGCACGCCTGCTGCCCGCCCACAGCGTCTGGATGAAGCTTCTTTTATTCATTCCCTACACCGCCGCCGTTTACCTCATCGCCCGGCTGAGCTATCGTTTTTTCGAAGCGCCTTTTTTGAAATTGAAGGAGAAGATTTTTCCGAAGCGGGGTTAATCGTCAATGGTGAATGGTCAATGGTGAATAGGTCGTTTTGGAGTGAGAAGCTTTTCTTTAGCTGTCAATATTTTATACCCTTTAGACATTATTCCCAGGCCTTGGTTCGAGGCCTCCATGGGTGGAAGCGTTCCTGGGGGTTAACCGCCAAGACGCGAAGACGCGAGGAGATTTCACGCAAAGGAAAGGCAAAGAAACGGTCGTTTGAACTATAGTTTTTTCCTTCGTGTTTCTCGCAG
>DASWNB010000601.1:0-5588 GCA_036399455.1 Flavisolibacter sp.
CAGGTTGTTGTCTATGCCAAAGTAACTCCCTCCATACCGTCCGTAGGCAAAGCCCGGGAACAGGTTGTTGGTAAACATGGGCACTGCCTGCTTCACGCCTTCGGAATTCACCTGAAGCACCTGGTAATGCTTTTTGGAAAGATTGGGCTTGTAGTTCAGGCTGATGCTGGGACGCATTACGTGGCGGATGGCCGCTATGCGCGACTTGCGGAAGGCCACGGTGCCATACAGCGCCGTGTTGAAGCTGAGGCCCAGGTTCACCTGCCTGTCCGTAAATAATCCCTCGTTCACGCTTGCCGTATCCACCCTTCCCTTGGCAGCGTTGTACCTCCAGGTAATCCGGTTGGACAGCCATCTTTCTTCATACGACACCGTAGGCGCCAGCAGTACCTTGCCGTCCAGCAGCGGGGGCAGGGAAAGAGTGATGGGTACGCGGTGAGAAGCGCCCCACTGGATAGTATCGAGCAGCCTGCTGAAAGTGAAAGTGGAATCGCCGGCGCGGAAAGCCGCCTGGTTGCGCATGGAGCCGTTATAGCCGATGCCTAGTTTTTCATACCACTTGGGCGCACCAAGGGCTTCCTTGCGCTGCAAGGGATAAAGCGTTTGCACCGAAAAGCTCGCATCCGGCAGCGTGATGAACACGTCGCGGGTAACGTTGTTCTGGCTATGGTTGGCGCTGAGCGTCAGGTTGTAAGGTTTGCCGGCCCAGCTCTTGGAATAGGAAATGGAGGAGTTGAGCTGGTTCTGGAAATTGCGCAGCGGGTTGTTGGGCAGCAGTTCGTTGAAACGGGTAGAGCCTGCGTTCACGCTGGCGGAGAAGGTAGTACCGGGACGGGCACGCTGATCAACCGAGTGGTTCCAGGATATATTGAAAGTTCTTATAAGGTTGAAATCCGGGTCGCCTTTGAAGTTGAACTTGGTGTGCTGGTATGCCAGGTTGAAGCCGCCGTTGTAGCGGTAGCGCCTGCGGTAAGTGGGCGTCAGGTTCAGCGTCCAGCCGCCGTAAGAATACAGGTTGCCCCGCACCGTAACATCAAAATAATCGTTCAGCACCTGGTAATAACCCAGGCCTTCGAGGCCAAGGCCAAAATCTTCCGTAACAGTGAACTGCGGCGGCAGCAGTCCCGAATGCCTTCCCTGGCGCAAGGGGTAAAAGCCAAAGGGCAGGTAAATCGGTACGGGCACGCCTTCAAACTCGGGGTGTGTGGGGCCCGACACGGCCACCTTGTTGCTGATCACCTTCATCCGGTTGGTCTTAAAGGCAAAGTGCGGCTCGTCGAGGTTGCAGGTGGTAAAGTAGCCTTCGTCGATAAAAGCCGTGTTCTGGTCTACCTTCTTGATGGTCTTTCCCTGCACGAACATCTCGCCTTCCTGCGTATAGGTATTACGGGTGATGCCCCTTTGTGTTTTGAAATTGAACCGTATGGTATCGCTCTGGAACTTCTGCGTGCCCTGCTCGAACTCGGCGCGGGTGATGAGGTTCCCCAGGCTGTCCTTCGAGTTGACGGCGGTGAGTATGTTTGTCTGCTGGTCCAGCTCCACCTGCGGCGCCTTCAGCACGATGTCCTTATGCTTGATGTTTGTTTTACCGTACAGGATGAATTTCTTGTCGCGCACCAGGAGCACCGCACTGTCTTCGGCTTCGTAGTCCACAGGGGCGTCCAACGTATCTTTTGACAGTTTCAACGAAAAGGTATCGGCACGCGGAACGGTGGTATCGGCAGCTCGCCGGGCCGGAAGGCGAAGTGAATCGGCGCCGGGAATAGTATCTGTTGGGCGTGCTGCAGGCGTAATACCGCGATTTTTGTTCAGCGGTATTGTATCAGTTGTTAAAGTGCTGTAAATTTCGGGAGTGATTATACGACGGGCTTCACTCTTCCACGTTATTGCACTGCACAGTGCAATCGTAACAAAGGTGGAGGAGATAGTTTTTAAACTAAATTTGCGCAGTCTCGTCATACGGCGTCCCAAAAGTAATCGTTTGAGAATTAATCCATTTGTGAAGAATAACCTAAAAACCATCCAAACAGAAATCTGATATGCTTAAAAAAACTTTGTTCATCCTCTCCTGCTTTGCCATGGGCACGCTGATGCTCTCCTTCGCTCCTGCAAAGCAAAAGGCTCTGAAGACCATCATCATCGACGCCGGCCACGGCGGAGGCGATGTAGGCGCAAAGGGAGCCTATTCCTACGAAAAAGATATTTGCCTGGCCGTAGCCACCAAACTCGGTTCGGAGATCAGCAGGGCCCTGCCTGATGTAAAACTGATCTACACCCGCACAGGGGACACCTATCCGGAGCTGCACACCCGTGCACGACAGGCGAACCAGAACAAGGGCGATCTTTTTATTTCCATCCACGTGAATGCAGCCCCTCCCATCCAGCACAAGGAGCTCACCGGCCATAAAACCGTTACTTCCTATGTAGGCAAGGGCAAGAAGAAGAAAAAAGTAACGAAAAAGGTCCCCCAATACCGCTACTACTCAACTCCCAATCCCGCCAAGGGCACCGAGACTTATATCTGGGGCGCCCACAAGAACGATGACAAGGAAGTGGCTATCCGCGAGAACGCACCCATGCTCAACGAAGAGAACTTCGAGCAGAACTACGGCCCCATCGACCCCAACTCACCCGAATTCATAGCGCTTTCACTGCTCAAGACAAAGCAGTTCTTTAAAAGAAGCGCCATGCTGGCCAGCCTGGTGGAAGACCAGTTCATCAAGGTGGGCAGGGTAAGCCGCGGCGAAAAGCAGCGCCAGGTGGGCATCTGGGTACTTCAGGCCACAGCCATGCCCAGCATCCTGGTGGAAACCGGCTACATCACCAACCGCGCCGAGGAAGATTACCTGAACAGTGAGAAAGGCCAGCAGGAAATAGCCGAGTGCGTCACCAATGCCGTAAAAGATTATATCGCCTGGCTGGAAAAACAGCAGCAGCACTCCGACGCCAACGCCGGCTCTTCCTTCCCCTCCAACAACAAAGGACAGGACACTCATTCCTTCCTCGAAGCCATCGAGAAGCATGAAAAAAGCCGCATGGCCCGCTAATTCATAGCTGTTTCAGCCATTGGTACGATTTTTTAACCCCTATGCCTTGCCTTCGCTATGGTACAGGGGTTAATTTTTTATTGTTTATTTTGGGCTGGAATTGAAGTACCATAGCATTAGAAATCAGTTTTATGAAATTAAGCAACGAAACAAAGGTCGGACTGCTCGCAATTATCGCCATACTCGTACTGGTTGTGGGTTTTAACTTCCTGAAGGGCAACAGCGTCTTCTCGAAGGAGCCCGTTCTATACGCCAAGTTCAGGAACATAGGCTCGCTGGAAAAATCCAACTCAGTAAAAATCAACGGCTTTACGATAGGAAAGGTCTATGATTTCCACCATGCCGATAAGGAGGTGAATGAGATAGTGGTGGAGATACACCTCACTGAAGACGTAAACATCCCCAAAAACTCCGTTGCGGTCATCAACGCCTCTGTACTGGGGGCAGCCCTCATTAATATCGAAAAAGGCGCCAGCAATGCCTACCTCCAGCCCGGCGACACTATCGCTACCGTGCCGGACAAGGACATACTTGCCAATATCCAGGCCCAGCTCAGCCCCACGATAGGTCGGGTGAACGAAACGCTGGACTCGCTTAAGCTTACCATCGGCGCTCTGAACTCCGTATTCGATCCCAATACAAAGAACAACCTGAGAAGCATAATTGCCAACCTGGCTACCTCTACCGCTTATCTTCAGCAACTGCTCAATACCCAGTCCGGCATGCTTGCGCAGTCGCTTGGAAATATTAATTCCGTTACCGGGAACCTGGCGCGTAACAACGATGCCATCAACAGCTCCCTCCGCAACATAGAAGCCACTACGGCCCAACTGGCCAATGCCAACATACCGCAGGTGGTGACCGCCCTTCGCGGCACTATTGAAGAACTGAAAGCTACGGTCAGCCGCTTCAATACCAACGAAGGCACCCTGGGCCTGCTGATGAACGACCGCGAGCTGTACGACCGCCTTAATGGAATTGCGCAACGCCTGAACAGAACGGCGCTCAGTGCAGAGATCCTGATCGACGACATCCGCGTGAATCCAAAACGCTACGTTAATATTGCCGTGTTCGGGAAGAAGAACACTAGCGACGCTCTAACTTCGCCAGCTGTCAAGGATACTATTCCCAAGCAGCCATAACATGAACAGGAAGCTCGTTCTCTCTCTTTACATCCTTTTCTTTTTCATCGGGAGTGCGCAGGCACAATCGCCCGCCGATACCGTGCAGCTTGTAGAGATCCTTGATGCCCGCAAGCTCCAGCTCAAGACCATAGGCACCTCGGAGGTGCAGATACTTTCCGGCGGCGTACGCCTCCGCCAGGGTAAAACGCTTTTTTCCTGCGACAGTTGCGTGTACAATCCCGAGTTGCGGTTGATGGAAGCCTTTGGCCGCGTACACATCAACGACAGCGATACTGCACACGTGTATGCCAATTCGCTCCGCTACCATACCGACCGTAAATACGCTTACCTCAGGGGCTCTGTCCGTCTTACCGATGCACACAGTACCCTCACTACCAACGAGCTGGAATACGATCTAAACAATGGCATCGGGATTTATAAAAACGGCGGCCGTGTGGTGAACAAGCAATCGGTGCTTACCAGCCGTGAAGGGACCTATTACTCCGACCTGAGGGATTTCTACTTCCGCAACAACGTAGTGCTGAAGGACCCTTCCTATACGCTCCGCTCCGATTCGCTTTTATATAATACCGAAAGCCAGATCGCCCGTTTTATTGCCGAAACCTTTATAAGAGACAGCTCGGGAAGAACCATCAAAACATCGGAAGGATTTTACGACCTGGCCAGCCGCCGCGCCGAGTTTACTTCGAGGACCGATATACAGGATAAATCGCTTTATGCCAGCGCAGACCAGATTGCCAGCGATGACAAGACCGGTATCGTTCAGCTCCAGGGAAGAGCGGTTATGAGGGATACGGCGGCGGGACAGACCATCGTGGCGGGTGAGATATTCATCAACAAGAACACCAATGCATTCCTTGCCACACGCAAGCCGCTGATGATCGTAAAGCAGGAGCGGGATTCGATTTACGTAACTGCCGATACGCTCTTTTCGGCACGGCTTACCGACCTGTTTCCCAACGATACAACCTTGAAGTTCAAAGACCCGAAGGACAGCACCAACCGCTATTTTGAAGGATACCGCAACGTGCGTGTGTTCTCCGATTCGGTGCAGGCCGTCAGCGACAGCCTTTTCTATTCCTTCCGCGACTCCAGCTTCCGCCTTTTCTACGACCCCATAGTATGGAGCAATAAAAACCAGATCACCGGCGATACCATCTTCCTCTATACCAAAAACAAAAAAGCCGACCGCATCCGCGTCATCAACAACAGCTTCCTGGTAAGTGAGCTGGACCCCGGCGTGTACAACCAGATCAAATCCACCCGCATGGACGGCTTCTTCAAGGAGGGAGCCATCGACTCGGTCCGCGCCAAAGGCCTGGCGGAATCGGTGTACTTCCTGCAGGACGAAGACAGCGCCTATACGAGCGTAAACCAGACCCAGAGCGACGCCATC
>DASWNB010000602.1:0-3333 GCA_036399455.1 Flavisolibacter sp.
ATTCAGCCTTTCTGAATTGTCAAAAATTTTCTTATGAGGAAAGTGAATGACTGTCACACCTAACTTCAAACTTCAAACCTCCAACCCCAATCCCTCCGGGCATGCCTTTTGCGAATGGAAGAGGTATGAAAAAGATTATCAGTGCAACCGCAGTATTGGCGCTGTTCCTTACAGCCTGTCAGAATTTTGTAAAAAATGAAGATGAAAGCACCGATTCCCTCTACGCCAAAGAGGACGTGGTAGCAAGAGACATGAGCATTACCGCGGAGAACGCCTACTCCGATCTCTTCCTCGACAGCACTGCGGTGGACTCTTTTATCAGCCGCGAAAAGCTTGCAGGAGCAGAAGCGCAGCAGTTGCGTAATTTCTATAACGGACGCAATTTCCAGTTTGCCTGGTTCACCAGCCAGGGACTGACCGAGCAGGGCCGCGGGTTCTGGAACCTTTACAAGAATGGCAGCACCGACAGCACTGATAATAAGGGTAAGAACAACAACAGCAAGTCCGGCGATGACCTGGTACAGCAGATGGACAGCCTTGTGGCTAAGGACAGCCTCAACCTGGTAGCTTCGGACACGGCCTTTGCCGGCGCAGAACTGGCCCTGACCCATAAGTTCATCCAATACGTTCAGCAGAACGGCAACGGGGCAAGCTTCGCCGCATTCCGGCAGTTCATCCCCGCAAAAAAAATGAGCGTCACCGACCTTGCGGATTCCATATTGAACAGGCAGAAAGACAGCTCCCATCTCTCCAATAAAGCCTACGCCGGGCTGAAGCAGCAGCTTTCAAAATACCAGGAGGTGGCCAGGAAGGGTGGATGGCAACCCATCAGCCTGAGCGGACAGGTAGCAAAAGGCAGCTCCTCTCCCGCCATCAGCGCCATCAAGAAAAGACTGCGCCTCACCGGGGATTACGCTGGCAACGATACCACAGCCTTGTACAACGACAGCCTGCAGGCGGCCATCCGCTCCTTCCAGCAGCGTCACGGCCTCCAGCCCAGCGGCATTATCAACGACTCCGTGGTCCGCGCCATGAACGTACCCGTTGAGCAGCGCATCACACAGATATTGATAAATATGAACCGAATGGTATGGACCCCCCTGCCCCAGGATTCGGCGGCTTCGGTTATCCGTGTAAACATACCCGAGTTCATGCTGTACGTGGATGACCGCGACAGCGGCTTCAGCATGCCCGTGGTTACAGGCAAGGAAGGAACCAATACGATGATGTTCAGCGGTAGCCTCAACCAGGTAGTTTTCAGTCCCTACTGGAACCTGCCGGAAAGCATAGTCCGCGATGAGATCATGCCTGCCATGAAGAGCGATCCCGGTTACCTTAAGAAGCGCAACATGGAAATCGTGAAGCAGAACGACAGCATACCTACCGTCAGGCAGTTGCCCGGTTCCGACAATGCTTTGGGCAAGGTGAAATTCCTGTTCCCCAACAGCTTTGATATTTACTTCCACGACACACCCAACAAGGAATTGTTCAATAAGCAGCAGCGTGCATTCAGCCACGGCTGCATCCGCCTGGCCGATGCCGCCCGCCTGGCCTCCTACCTCCTGCAGGACCAGAAGGAATGGACGCCTGAAAAGATAAACGCGGCCATGAACAGCAAGCAGGAACAGCACGTGAAGCTCAACCGTTCAGTGCCCGTAGTCATCACCTACTATACCGCTTGGACCGACCAGAACGGCCAAATCCACTTCCGCGATGACGTGTACGGCTGGGACCAGCGCACCGCCTCCCGGATGTTCGTGGGAATGAATAAAGGGTAGAGAGAAGGTGGAAGGTAGAAGGTAGAAGGCGTAAGGAGAAGTCTTTAGTCTTAAGCCGTAAGTCTTAAGTCCTGGAGCTTACGGCTTAAGACTTCGTACTCAGGCCTTATGGCTTCTGACTTAGGACTTCCGACTTCCGACTTAACGAAAAGGCAGAGGATCCGAAGAATCCTCTGCCTTTTGCCTTTTACCTTCCCCCGCTAGCTATTCTCGTCCTCGGACTTCATGTTGCCGTGGCTGATGTCGTTTTCCTGCTCTACTTCGTAGTCGTCGCTGAAGGCTTCACGGGATGTGGAACTTTCGGATACTTTCCGGATGGAGCCTTCCTGTTGTTCTTCACTGCCCTGGTTATTGGACAGGTTGGGGTCCGCGGGAGCCTGGGAGCCGCCGGTTGTATTGATGCGTTTCTCGTCCATAATAAATTGTTTAGGAATAGTGCCTAAAAACATGATGCCAGTTTTTGAGCAAAAAACCGGAGCCCAGGGAGGAATTAGGATTGTTTTAAAAATTCGTAGCATGAGAATTGCTGAGAACAGGTTCAATCTTAAACTATGAACATTCAGGTGATAAAAAATATACATTTTACCAAGCTGCTGAAAGTTAACGGAAGACTGAGAGAATTCAATTTCAGGAAGATTCCCGGCGCCATTGAACTTTTCCACCTTGACGTAAGCGATGACAGGGGCAACCGGATCATGTTCAAAATGCAGAAAGAAGACGGCCACTGGCACATTGTGTCACAGGAACTCCCCCAGTGGGTGAGGGATGCCGAACCAAAGCTCGACGAGCTCATCCATGAGGAAATCGGATAATCTGGAGAGAAGCCGTGAGTCGTTAGCTGCGAGTTGCGAGTTTGTGTGCATTCCCATGAGCCTCCGCCTCTTATAAAAGAGATTTGAATTAACCGCAAAGACGCCAGGACGCGAAGGCACGGTGAATATCCATGCGCCTCATGTCCTGGCGTCTTTGCGTCCTGGCGGTTAATCCCTGCCTTTTACCCTTTACCTTCTACTCTCCTCTTACCTTCCTCTTCCCATTTTTCTTAAGAAGGCTACGTGAGACGCTATGGCATAGCGCATCTTGGGGTATTCTATGTAGGGAACGCCGTATTCAGCGCAGGCCTGCCTGATGATCTTGCCCAGTGCAGGATAATGAACGTGGGATATCTTAGGGAACAGGTGGTGCTCGATCTGGAAGTTGAGCCCGCCGGTAAGCCAACTGATGAATTTATTTCTTGTAGCAAAATTAGCAGTGGTCTTTAACTGGTGCACTGCCCATTCGTCCTCCAGCTTGCCGGTCTCCACATGAGGCACGGGGAAGTGCGTATGCTCCACCGTATGCGCCAACTGGAATACAATGCTGATGACAAGCCCGGTTACAACGGCAAATACCAGGAATCCCACTATCCAGGTCGCAAATCCAACCATATAGATGGGGAGCGCCACAAAAAGGAACAGGTACAACAGCTTGAATCCCCAGAACACAAAATGGTCGGCCCGTGACATTTTCTTCAGCGGGATGGGTCCTATCTTCTTTTTAAAATACTTCTGGTAAT
>DASWNB010000603.1:0-5099 GCA_036399455.1 Flavisolibacter sp.
AGTTACTTCGCCAGGCGCTCCCTTGTGCTTTTCTGATTAAGACCACGGAGGCTCCGGTGCACTACAGGGAACATCAAGGAAATAATTATAGTTCAAGACAATTCTCTTCCTTTTTCTTCCTTCGTGCAACCTCGTGTCCCCGCGCCTTCGTGGTTACCAAAAAAACACCAGAGCCGCAGAGGAACCGCTAAAGAAGAAACTGACTGCACTAAAGAACCAGAAACAAGAAACAATAAACCAGAAACCTTACAACGTATCTCTGCCGCCCTGAGTACCCGTTCCTGTTCCCCTGCCGGTGTCCTGGTTGCCGGTATTGGCGTTGTTATCGTTGCCTATGCTGCCACCGGTGGTTACGGTAGTGTCAAGGCCGCGTTCGGGAGAGGCGTTGCCGCCGGTGCTGGTGTTGTGCTGCTGGGTTGTATCGTAGTTGCTGCTGTCTGAATTGGCGGTGTCGGCGCAGCCGTAGGTAAAGCTCAGCAAGGCCAGCGCCAGCGCACCTAAAATAATTACTCTTCTCATGGTTAAAGATTTATGTTGAATGGGTTGATAGTGCTTCAATTCTCTTGCCAGAGAGAGGCTGTTGGCTGATAGCTGTTGGCTGATGGCTTGTTCGCGTACAGCTATGGACTTCTTTTACTTAAGTAAATTTTAATTTAACCGCGAGGACGCGAGGAAGTACAAAGACCTGCATACAATAT
Source organism: Flavisolibacter sp. (assembly GCA_036399455.1). GTDB lineage: Bacteria > Bacteroidota > Bacteroidia > Chitinophagales > Chitinophagaceae > Flavisolibacter. The sequence continues at coordinate 699 of DASWNB010000603.1, forward strand.
CCCTTGCGTCTTCGCGCCTTGGCGGTTAGCTATTGTATCTGTTTAAAAGACGCATGTCCATTGGCCGGGACGTAAACTAGCCATCAGCTAACAGCCACCAGCCAACGGCAAAAAAAGTACGGAGCCGTTTCCAGCCCCGTACTTTTTATTCGCTTCAAATCCAAACTTAAATCGCCTGTTTCAGGGATGACACCTGGAGCTGCTTTGTCTTTAAGCAGTTCTTGATGTGCTCCTGTATCTTTTGCACGTTGTCCACCAGGATCACGATGAGTGAATTGGGGGTTGCGTGGTCAATGGCGTATTCGGTTCCCTCGCATTCGGTGCGTGTGTAAGCTATGGGCTTGTTCCTGTCTATATTCTGTACGCCCTTGCGCAGGAGTTCGATCAGTTCTTCCTCTGTACGGCCCCTCAGGTCCTCGTCGAGGCGGATGATCACTTCATCGAAGATCCTTGCCGCTTCTTCGCCCACGGCAATGATGTCTTCATCCCTCCTGTCGCCCACGCCTGTGATCACACCAATCCTGCGGCTTACGTCGAAGGAGCGGACGAATTTGCCCAGGGCCCGCAGTCCATGCGGATTGTGCGCATAGTCCAGCATGACCTTGAAATCGTTGAAATCGAACATATTCAAACGGCCCGGCGTGGTTTCCACCGAAGGGATAAAGGTCTTCAGCGCCAGGCGTATGGTATTTAATGTAATGCCGTTGGTATAAGCGGCCAGGCAGGCAGCCATTACGTTGGCAATATTGAAATCGGCCTTGCCGCCGAAAGTGATGGGAATGTTCACCACCTCTTCCACGGGCATCAGTTGGTTGCCCTGGCGCAGCAGGATGTAGCCCTGCTCGTAAATAGCAGCCAGACCGCCCGCTTCGCAATGTTTCTCTATGCGAAGGTTATCGTGGTACATGGAGAACAGCGCAATGTTGCATTCCAGGTTCTCCCTCATGGCGTACACGAGGTCATCGTCCGCATTCAGGATCGCGAAGCCGTCCTTGCTGACGGATTCAGGTACGATCGATTTTACGCGGGCCAGCTTTTCAATGGTGTCGATGCCGCCGAGGCCCAGGTGGTCTTCAGCCACGTTGGTAACAATGGCGCAGTTGCACTGATCAAAGGCCAGTCCCGAACGAAGCAGGCCGCCCCTTGCGGTTTCCAGAACGGCAAAGTCCACGCACTTATCACGCAGTATGAACTGGGCCGACTTGGGACCGGAACAGTCGCCTGTTACCAGCAGCTCCTGGTTGATGTAAATGCCGTCCGTTGTAGTAAGCCCGGTTGTATATCCCGAATGCTGCGCAATGTGGGCTACCAGTCTTGACGTGGTAGTTTTTCCGTTGGTGCCGGTAACGCCTACGATGGGTATCCTTCCGTCGTCGTTGAAAGGGAAAAGCATGTCCATCACGGGCTTGGCCACGTTGCGCGGCGTGCCTACGGTAGGCTCCACGTGCATGCGGAAGCCCGGAGCCGCATTCACTTCAATGATGGCGCCGCCGTTTTCTTTAATTGGAGTGGACAGATCGGTTGCCATTACGTCGATGCCGCAGATGTCGAGGCCAATGGTGCGGGCCACGCGTTCAAACATGGCTATGTTGGCGGGATGCACTTCATCGGTTACATCGGTGGCGGTGCCGCCGGTGCTCAGGTTGGCCGTGGGCTTCAGGTAGATTTCCCTGCCCTCTTCGGGAACGGAATCCATGGTAAGCCCGGATTTATTCAGCAGCTCGTACGTCAGCTCGTTCACCTCGATGGTCGTAAGCACGTTGCAGTGACCGCGTCCGCGTTTGGGATCGCTGTTGGCGATTTCCACCAACTGGCTGATGGTGTGCACGCCGTCGCCGGTTACGGAAGCGGGTGTGCGGAGGGCTGCAGCAATGAACTTGTAATTCACCAGCAGTATCCTGTAATCATGGCCGGTGATAAAGCTCTCCACGATTATTTTATGCGAATATTTTTTTGCGCGGTGGAAGGCCTGCTCCGCCTCTTCATAACTGGTAATATTTATTGTAGCGCCTTTTCCATGATTCCCATCAAGAGGCTTGATTACCAGCGGAAATCCAACCTCATCCACGCATGCCGCGAGGTTTTCCACAGAGCTTACGATCACCCCCCGCGGAACAGGTACATTAACCTCTGTGAGTATCCTTTTGGTAACGTTCTTATTGCCTGCAATATCAACGGCTATCTGGCTGGTATTGCTGGTAATAGTGGCTTCGATAAGCTTTTGCTTTCTGCCATAGCCCAATTGTACCAGGGCGTTGTTATCGAGGCGCAGGGCGGGAATGTTTCTCCGTATGGCTTCGTCCACCAGGGAGCCGGTGCTGGGTCCAAGCTTCTGGTCTTCCCACAGGTCCCTGATCATATCTATATCCTTCTGCAGGTCATATTCCTGTCCGTCCACCAGGGCCTGGGCTATGCGGATCGCGGCGTGTGCCGCGTAAACGCCTTCTTTTTCTTCGCCGTAGGAGAATACCACATGGTACACTCCTTCTTTACCGGCCCCCCTTACCCTGCCGAAGCCGGCGTCGATCCCGGCAAGGCTTTGTATTTCGAGGGCTATGTGTTCAACTACATGCCCTATCCATGTTCCTTCCTGTACGCGGTTGAAAAAGCCGCCAGGCACGCCTTCGCTGCATCGGTGTTCGTAAAGTGAGGGCAGCAGGTTTTGCAGGCGTTCGTAAAAACCTGGTATTTCATTGGTCGGCTTTTGCTCCATTTCTTCAATGTCCAGGGTCATCTGGATGAGCTTGTGCCTTTTGATCGACCAATAGTTCGGACCGCGCAACACTTTAATATCTATGACTTTCATAAATAGAATTTGGTGTAGAAGTACATAGAAAAATTTCAGGCCAAACTTGAAACGGGTGACCGGTGACCGATAAGAGACCACCGATTGGGGATAACCGAGAACCTATAAACGGCCAAATCGGTTAACGGTTATCGGTCATCGGTCATCCCCTCGCAACCCGCAACTCATAACTCTTCCCCTTTTATGGCATGTTTTTTAAAGTTTATTGCCTTATGAATCATCCTAAAGGCTATTTGGTGGCAGTTGGAGGAGCCGAGGATAAAGGAGAAGTGGAAGAGGTACAGAGAGCGGTGAATTTCTTTGAAGAGGGGATTCTGAAGCGAATTGTGGAGTTGGCGGGGAAGAAGAATTCCCCAAAAATCGAACTCATCACCACAGCTTCCCTTATCCCCGACGAGATGGCAAATATTTATAAGAAAGCTTTTCGCCGCCTGGGCTGCGACCAGGTAGGGCACCTGAAGCTGGTAAACCGCGAGGAGGCGGACAACAGGAAGTCCCTGGACCGCCTGGAAAAATGCACCTGCATCCTTATTACCGGCGGCGACCAATTGCGCCTTTGCTCGGTCCTGGGAGGCACCCGCTTCATCGACATCGTAAGAGAACGGTACGAGAACGAGCCTTTTGTGATTGCCGGCACAAGCGCCGGGGCAGCGGCCATGAGCAACAGCATGATCTGCGGCGGCAAGGAGGACAAGGCATTCATGAAAGGCGAAGTGGTACTGTCAATTGGTTTTGGACTGGTCCAGGGCGTGGTGATCGATACGCATTTCGACGCCAGGGGAAGGTTCGGAAGGCTGGTGCAGGCGATAGCCGCACAGCCGGGCGCCATAGGAATAGGGCTGGACGAGGACACAGGCGTGATCATTGAAAAAGGTACACGGCTGCGGGCCATTGGCTCAAGCAGTGTGGTGGTGGTAGACGGCAGCCATGTGAAGTGCAACAACATAGCCGAGACAAAAGGAGGCATGCCTCTTTCAGTAGCCAACCTGCACGTTCACGTGATGGCCCAGAACGACAGCTTCGATATCCATACCCGCGAATTCGTCCAGAACAAACAGCAGATATCCATAAATCATTAACCCATAATAATAGAAAATGGCATTACAAATCCTGGTGTATTATCAGAACCTGCCCCTTGTCTTCGACGTGCAGACGCAGGAAACGGATATTTACCACCTGCGCCACAGCGGAGAAGAGAATAGTGTGAACGGAGAGTACATCCCCCAGAAGATCGTCATCCGGCGCAAGGGCAAGATCTGGGTAAGCGACATTGAAACCAGCCCGGTGCTCATCGGCGCCCTGAAAACGGAAATAGGTAAGATGAGCAGGATGGAATAAGAGGCAGAAGGTGGAGGTGGTGCGGAATTTGGAATTAGGAATTGTTCTCTATAAAGAAGCTGTTGGCTGATAGCTGTTAGCTGTTGGCTTGTTACGTACACCTATGAGCAGTTGTTCATTAAATATGAACGGGCCTGATATGCGTAGGATCTCTATCGCTTAACTGCACTGCTAGCAGCCAAAAGCTATCAGCAATAGCTTCTCTCCCGGTTATCGGTGGTCGCTTATCGGTCATCTATTAAAAAACATCTAACACT
>DASWNB010000604.1:0-3381 GCA_036399455.1 Flavisolibacter sp.
CAGCCTGCACAAAAGCTGGTGCGGCTGCTCGATCACTTCGAGTATTTTGCCTAATGACCGGTCCTTTTCTACTATCTCGTAGCCAAGCAGGTTGATGGGCGCCGTTTTGGCCGAGTATTTCTTGAAATCGGTTTCGGGGAGCCATACTTCCTTTTGCGTTAGCGGAATGGCCTGTTCGCGCAGGTCCACGCCTTCTATCTTGATATAGATCTCCTCGTCGCTTTTGATGCGGGTGCTTTCAACAAACCAGGGGATAAAGCTTTCCTTCCGCTCTTCTATGAAGATAGCAGCCAGTCCCTTCAGCGATGTCTTCTTGCCCAGGTTGTGCTTCAGTATCAGCTCCCCCTTCAGGCCAAAGGTGCTTACCAGTTTTCCAATCTTGAAATATTCGGTCATAGTGTGATGATGCTTCAAAAATAAGTCCATTGAGGGAGTCCACAGTCCACAGGCGAAACATTAAGTCCGCAGAGTCATTACTATAACGGCGGCTTCGATAACCGGCCGTAAAACCTCACATCAAGGAAATCTTAATAAAAAAGGAACCCCCACATGAAAAGGTTTTTTTCTTTGCGTCTTTGCGTGAAACCTCGCGTCCTCGCGTCTTGGCGGTTAAGCTAAAAAAAATCCCGCCGGAAGGCGGGATTTAATCTTTTGAAGGTCTCGGATGAATTAGCCCTCGGAACCTGCGTCAGCCGCCGGCCTTCTTTCAGGACGACGATAGGGCGGGGTTCTTCTGCCTCTTCTTTCGCGTTGAGCTTCTTCCTGGCGCTTTCTGATCTGTGCTTCGTGCTCAGAGTGCCACTTCTGGAATTTCTCCATGGCTGTTGCTTCATCAAACAGGCCCAGTGACACACCACGAAGCAGGTGCTTCAGGTAGAGTACACCTTTGTACGATAGGATCTTCCTTACAGTATCGGTAGGCTGCGCACCTTTGTGCAGCCAATCCAATGCGCGCTGGCGATCAAGCTGCACGGTGGCAGGTGTGGTCAGCGGATTGTAGGTACCTAATTTCTGGATGAATTTACCGTCGCGGGGGCTGCGGGCGTCGGCAACAACAATGAAGTAGAAGGGTCTTTTTTTAGACCCGTGCCTTTGTAACCGGATTTTAACTGGCATCTTAAATAGAAATTTAAATGCGTGAAACAATAAAATTAGAGTTGCAAATCTAAGGTTTGGAGCCGAAAAAGACAATAAAGCTTTGATAAAGTTTGGAGACGATGACCGATTAGTGACAACCGATGATCGGTAACATTCTATGCCAGAGCCCGCTTATGTCTGCAAGATATCTTTATAGTGAAAATGTTCAATATTCAATGCCCAATGCTCAACTTTCAAGCGTGTCGCTGAATTGAAACGCCGTTGAATATTGAGCGTTGATTATTGAACATTTATATAAATGACTTCCACCAAACTAATGACTCGTCCACCCAAATGCCTCGTCTGTGGACTGTGGACTTCCTCCTCTACTTCTTCATCCCGGGCATCATCCTTCCCATCGGCATTTTGTTCATCTGCTTCATCATTTCACGCATCTGTTCGAATTGCTTCATAAAGGCGTTCACCTCGCTGATGTCCTTGCCGCTGCCTTTGGCGATGCGCTTGCGGCGGCTGCCGTCAATCAGGTCGGGGTTGCCACGCTCCTCGAGGGTCATGGAGTTGATGATGGCTTCAATGCCCTTGAAAGCGTCGTCGCTGATGTCGATGTCCTTGATGGCCTTGCCTACGCCGGGAATCATGCCCATCAGGTCTTTCAGGTTACCCATTTTCTTTATCTGCTCCAATTGCTGCTTGAAGTCGGCAAAGTCGAACTGGTTCTTGCGGATCTTCTTTTCCAGCTTGCGGGCCTCTACCTCGTCAAACTGTGCCTGGGCCTTTTCCACCAGGGTGGTAATGTCACCCATGCCCAGGATACGCTGCGCCATACGCTCGGGGTAGAACACGTCCAGCGTGTCCATCTTTTCACCGCTGCTCACGAACTTGATGGGCTTATTGACGGTGTACTTGATGGAGAGGGCGGCGCCACCGCGGGTATCGCCATCCAGCTTGGTCAGCACCACGCCGCTGAAGTCCAGCCGGTCGTTAAAGGCCTTGGCCGTGTTCACGGCATCCTGCCCGGTCATGCTGTCCACCACGAAAAGGATCTCCTGGGGATTGACCGCGTTCTTGATATTGGCCACTTCGGTCATCATCGCTTCGTCGATGGCCAGGCGCCCCGCCGTATCGATGATAACAACGTTCTTGTTTTTGGAGCGGCTTTCGCGGATGGCGTTCTGCGCTATCTCCACGGGGTTTTTATTCTCCAGCTCCAGGTGCACGTCCACGCCGATCTGTTCGCCCAGTATCCTGAGCTGTTCCATGGCCGCAGGGCGGTACACGTCGGCGGCTACCAGCAGGGGGGAGAGCTTTTTTTGCTTTTTGAGATAATTGGCCAGCTTTCCGCTAAAGGTGGTTTTACCGCTACCCTGCAATCCTGCTATAAGGATAACGGCGGGAGCGCCTTTGGCGTTCAGCTCGGCGGCCTCGCCGCCCATCAGGTCTACCAACTGGTCCTTTACTATTTTCACCATCAACTGGCTGGGGCTGATGGCAGTGATCACTTTCTCGCCCAGCGCCTTGTCCTTCACCGTGTCGGTAAATTCCTTGGCTATCTTGTAATTTACGTCGGCGTCCACCAGTGCGCGGCGGATCTCTTTCACTGTGGCGGCTACGTTCAACTCGGTTATTCTTCCTTCACCCTTTAAATTCTTAAAGGCGCCTTCTAACCGGTCCTGCAAAGACTCGAACATATCGTAATGAGTTTTAAAGTTGTATGCAATAAAAAAGTGAACAGGATGAATGTTCACTTTAACAAGTTAAGCGCAAAGATAATAAGGATGGAGGATGAATCGCTTAAGCGCCCAGGTAGCTTCTCAATAAATTGGTCTTTTGCTGGGTGCGGAGCTTGGTGATGGCCTTATCCTTGATCTGGCGGACCCTTTCGCGGGTAAGGTTGAATTTTTCACCGATGTCCTCGAGGCTAAGCGGGTGATCCACGCCGATGCCGAAGAAATAGCAGATCACGTCCTTCTGGCGCTCGGTGAGTGCCGTGAGGGAACGGTCGATCTCCACTTTCAGGGATTGCTTGTACTCCAGCTCAGCGTCGGTTTTTTCCGCGTTGGGATTTTCCAGTACGTCGAGCAGGGAGCTTTCCTCGCCTTCGGAAAGGGGTGAGTCCACGCTTACATGGCGGGCATTAATGCCCAGGGAAGAGGTCACCTCGTCGAGCTCCATGTTCAGGAGTTCGGCCAGTTCCTCGGCTGAAGGCTCGCGTTCAAATTCCTGTTCCAGTTGGCTGAAAGCCTTCTGAATGCGGTTGGTAAGGCCCACTTTGTTGAGGGGGAG
>DASWNB010000605.1:0-2082 GCA_036399455.1 Flavisolibacter sp.
ATTTCCCGGAGGCAGCCGTTCAATGTACAAGTCCTCTGTCGCAGGCAGGTTTACGGAACGAAATAACCAAATAGCCCCGGCATTTACTTGTCAAATCCTATCATTATGAAAGCCTTCGTAGTCCTGTTTTCCGCCCGCTCCCTTTTCCCTGCTGCCGTTTATCCCTTTCCGCCCTGCTTCCGACAAGCCGAATCACTAATTTGAACATGCTGTATGATTTGCCAACGCTTTTATAACCCCGGCAGTTTAGTAACGCCCGGCTGGAAGAACCGGACGAGGGTGACCTTTTCCGACGTATCGGATGTGGCCATGCAGGGATATGCCGCCTCCACCTACAGCATCAAGTACACCTTACGGGGAACCGAAGAGTACTGGCTGGACGGCAGGAAGTACAGCGTAAGCACCGGCCGCTTCCTGCTGGTGAACAGGGAACGCCCGATCGATTTCCGCGTCCCCCCCGGACAGAAAGTGCAAAGCTTCTGCATCCACCTGGAGCACGACCTCGTGCAGGACATGTACGCCCACATGACCGGGACGGACCAATCCCTGCTCGACTATTCTTCTCCCCAGCCTTCCATACCCGAATTGCAGGAGCTGATCTATTCCGATGGAGAGAATGTGCTTGGAGAATACCTGCGCCATATGGCGCTCCGCCTCGACCCCAAAACCGCTGCTATCGATCTTGAACAGGACGAAGTATATTATAATCTTACCCGCCGCCTGCTCCAGTTGCAGAACAGCATTCCGAAAGGAGGGGAGCGCCTGGATGTTTTGCGGAGCAGTACCCGCAACGAGCTGCTGCGCCGCCTCACCATCGGCCGCGAGCTGATAGAGGCCCAGAAGGATGAATTGCTCGACGTGAATTCCATTGCCCGCGGGGCGATGATGTCTTCCTCGCACTTTTTCCGCAGCTTCAAGAAGGTGTACGGCCTCTCGCCCTATCAATACCACCAGAAGCGCCGCATGGAGCGTGCCGCCTCCCTGCTGCGCACCCGCAAAATGAACGCCACCGAAGTAGCCTTCGAATGCGGCTTCCCGGATCTCCCTTCGTTCAGCAAAGCCTTTAAGAAGGCCTTTGGGCAATCGCCGAGGCAGGCTGTTGGCTGGTAGCTGATGGCTGTTAGCAGATCCGCAACAACGAAAAAGAACATTCGCAAATCTGAGATAAGGTAGGTATTTACCACCTTCAGCCACGGCTATAAGCCAACAGCTATTGGCTAACAGCCCTCCCTCCCGGCATAATTCTTTCATTATTCATCCTAAACAGCTCTATGTCCCAGGCATTTGTCAAAGAAAGCGATGAGCAGTGGCTGCACGAGGTTCAGCCTACGATGAATGCCCTGATCGTTTACCTGACCAGGGAAAACAACGGCATCAGGGTGTACGAAAAGCGCAGCTACCATCACCCCCGCGAAAAGCGGGAAGCCCACGAAATGAGCAACGGCCTCACGTATGCGAAAGATGATGCGGGGAAGTGGTATGTGGTGTAGGGGAGAGATGACCGAGTAGCGATAACCGATGACCGTAGAGCCGTGAATCGTCAATCGTCACTCGTGAATGATCCCTCGGTGGTCGGTGGTCTCTTACCGGTTATCCCTTTGCGTGCACCCTTTCTCTCCTTCCACCATTTATACACCATCAGCGAAAGAAAGGCTGAGACGATCCCGATAAGGGCCCCGGCGAAGACGTCGGTGACAAAGTGCTGGGCGAGATAGACGCGGGAGTAGCCTACGAAAAAAGCTATGACAGGGAAAAAGAAGGTCCAGAAAGTTTTGGCGAGACGGAAGGCCAGCAGCAGGGCCAGCGTAAAGGCGGTGCTGGTATGACCCGAAGGAAAGCTGTGGACGCGGTTCACGTACAGTCCTTCGATGGTCCTTACCCGCGTAGTGAGCACGCCGATGGGCCTGAGCTCGTCGGGGAAGACCACCCGCTTGAGGAAATGCGTGAGCACCGTGCAGATATTGAGGGCGGCGATGATGGCCACCAGGAATTCACGCTTGTACGCTATCGTGTACACAAAGAGCGGCACCCAGATGATGCCGTCGCCCAGGTAGGTGAGGTAGCGGAAAAGATAATCAAAGG
>DASWNB010000606.1:0-2602 GCA_036399455.1 Flavisolibacter sp.
CTTCGTCACCGGCTTCGGGACCGAGGTCGATCAGCCAGTCGGCGCTTTTGATGACGTCCGTATTGTGCTCGATCACAATAATGGAATGACCCTGGTCGATGAGGGCATTAAAGGAGGCAAGCAGCTTTTTGATGTCGTGGAAATGAAGGCCGGTGGTGGGCTCGTCGAAGATGAAGAGGATGCTGCCGGCGCTTTTGCCCTTGCCCAGGAAAGAAGCCAGCTTTACCCTTTGCGCTTCGCCGCCCGAAAGCGTGTCGGACGATTGGCCCAGCTTTACGTAACCCAGGCCTACTTCGCTGAGGGGGCGGATGGCGTTGATGATGTTCTTCTCCTCCTTGAAAAATTCGAGGGCTTCGTCCACGCTTAGCTCCAGCACATCGTAAACCGATTTGCCCTTGTATTGCACTTCCAGTACTTCTTCCTTGAATTTCCTGCCGTGGCATACTTCGCAGGTGAGGTGAACGTCGGCCAGGAATTGCATCTCCACTATCTTCTCCCCTTCACCCTTGCATGCGTCGCAACGGCCGGCATCCACGTTAAAGGAGAAATGCTTGGCCAGGAAGCCCCTGATCTTGCTTAAAGCCTGCGCGGCAAAAAGGTCGCGGATGCAGTCCCATGCCTTGATATAGGTAACGGGATTGCTGCGCGATGATTTGCCGATGGGATTCTGGTCCACCATCTCCACCTGTGTGATGCCGTCCAGGTCACCCGTCATTGACTTGTGGAATCCTATTTTATCGGCGGCTTCGCCGAGGTGTTTCTGCAGGGCGGGATAAAGAATATGCTTGATGAGGGTGGTCTTGCCGCTTCCGCTGACGCCACTCACCACGCAAAGAACATTCAGCGGGAATTCCGCCGTAATGTCTTTCAGGTTGTGCTGGCGGGCGCCTTCTATCACGATGGATTTGTCCCACTTGCGCAGCTTCTTCGGCACTTCAATGGACAGCACGCCGTTGAGGTATTTGCCGGTAAGGCTTTCCTTGTTGGCTATGATTTGATCGTAATTGCCGCTGGCTACCACTTCACCGCCCAGGTGCGAGGCCAGGGGGCCCATGTCGATGATATGGTCGGCTTCACGCATCATCATTTCATCGTGCTCCACCACTACCACGGTGTTGCCCAGGTCGCGGAGCTCCTTGAGCACTTTAATGAGGTTGGCGGTATCGCGGGGATGGAGGCCAATGGAAGGCTCGTCCAGTATGTATAATGAATTGGTGAGATTGGAGCCGAGGCTGCGGGTGAGCTGTATACGCTGGCTTTCGCCGCCGCTGAGGGTGTTGGCCAGGCGGTTGAGGGTAAGATAGCCCAGCCCCACGTGCAGCATGGTGTCGATGCGGTGGTTGATCTCGAGCATGATCCTTTTGGACACTTTTGCCTGGTACTCGGAAAAAGTGCCTGTTGCACTGTCGAACCAGGTGCGGAGGTCGCGGATGGGCATTTCACTCAGCTCGCCGATGTGGCGGCCGTTGACCTTTACGTATAATGCTTCGCGGCGGAGGCGGTACCCCCTGCATTCTGAACAGGTGGTGCGTCCGCGGTAGCGGCTGAGGATAACGCGGTACTGAACCTTGTAAAGATTCTGTTCTACCTCCTTAAAAAAATCATTGATGCCGTACACGTGCTGGTTGCCTTCCCACAACACACGGTATTGCTCCGGGGTGAGATCGGCTACTGCCTTGTGTATGGGAAAATCGAACTTGCGGGAACTGCGGACGAAGTCCTCTCTCCACTTGCCCAGCTTCTCTCCCTTCCAGGGAGCCACTGCGCCTTCGTAAACGCTCAGCCTTTTATCGGGGATCACCAGGTCCTCATCGATGCCCAGCACCATGGAAAAGCCTTCGCACACGGGACAGGCGCCAAAGGGATTGTTGAAGGAAAACAGGTTGGGAACGGGCTCTTCGAAGGTCATGCCGTCCAGCTCAAAGCGGTTGTTGAAGTGAAGGATCTTTTCGCCGTCCACCTCTACGTACACATCGCCTTCGCCTTCGTAAAAAGCGGTGCCGATGGAATCGGCCAGGCGGTGCTCGTCGTCCTCATCGAATTCTTTCGTTACGATCCGGTCCACCAGCACGTATACGTTTTCGGGGTAGCGGAAGACATCATCGAACGGGCTGCCGCTTTCCTCCAGCAGGTCTTCTATGCGGTGGATGCTGCCTTTGTCTACAGGGTTTTCTTTTTGAGTCTGGGAGAAAGGAGAAACATAGATGCGCGAAAATCCTTTCTGCATCAGTATGTTCAGCTCTTCCCTTATATCGCGGTTGCGGTGTTGCCTGAAAGCGGCCAGGATGTACACCTTGCTGCCTTCCCTGAGCGCCCTTACGGCTTCGAGAACATCTTTTACATCGTCCTTCTTTACCATTCTGCCGGAGACGGGAGAAATGGTTTGCCCGGCACGGGCGAAGAGCAGGCGGAGGTAATCGTAGATCTCGGTCATGCTGCCCACGGTGCTGCGGGGCGTGCGGGTGATGACCTTCTGCTCGATGGCGATGGCAGGCGACAATCCCTTAATATAATCCACATCGGGTTTGTCCATGCGGTTCAGGAACTGGCGTACGTAGGCGCTAAGGCTTTCGGCATAACGGCGCTGTCCCTCGGCAAAGAG
>DASWNB010000607.1:0-3007 GCA_036399455.1 Flavisolibacter sp.
AGGAAGAACGGAAGACGGAAGGCTTTGTCACCTGGCTTTATCCCCTGGACCTTCTCCGCCGGATGCACCAGTTGACTCCCAGCATCATTGCAAAGGATGGGGATAAAGTGGTTGCCTATGCCCTTGCCACTCCCCGCGAAGCCGCATCCTTCCACCCCGATCTGAAAACGCTTCTGTCTTACCTGGACACACTGGAATACCGCGGCAGGCCATTCAGGGAATATAATTATTACTGCATGGGACAGATCTGCATCCACAAGGACTACCGCGGCCAAAAACTTCTTCCTCAACTTTACCTGAAGCACCAGGAAATCTACAGTTCCCGCTATTCCATGCTGGTGACCGAAATCTCCACCTCCAACCTCCGCTCCCAGAAAGCCCACGAGAAAGCCGGTTTCAAAACCATCCACACCTACTCCGATGCCATGGACGAATGGAACGTAGTGGCGCTGGAATGGGGGGAGGAGGCGTGAATCGTCAATCGTGAATCGTGAATGGGTCGCTTGTAGAGCACGATGCCTTTAATTAGCAGGCAGGTCGTTTGTGTATTTTAATACAACTATTTAAATGACTTTCCCACCTGCGGAGGCCACTTGAGAATTGGTAGTTGAGCATTGAATATTGAGCATTTTAAAGGCATCCCACCAAAAGAAAAAACATCGTGCTCCGTAAACGGCCCATTCACGATTGACGATTGACGATTCACGGCTTTGGCACGTTTTTGTTACCCCTTCCTGAAAAGGCCACGGGCCTTGCCATCCAACTGACAGGAATAAATTAAAACGACCGGATAAACCTGATTTATGATTGCAACAGAACAATACACCAAAGAGGCGCATAGCTTTTATAAGGAAGCATTGGAACTGCTGAATGAAAGCGGCGCCAAATTCATGCTGGGTGGCGGGTTCGCCATGTTCCAGTACACCGGTATTTACCGGGAAACAAAGGACCTCGACATCTTCTGCAAATCAACCGAATACCCCAAGATACTGAAGCACTTTGCCGAGAACGGCTTTGAAACCGAGCTGACCGATGTGCGCTGGCTGGCCAAGGTATTCAAAGGCAATTGCTATATCGACATCATATTCGACACCGTCAATAACATCTGCACCGTGGACGACACCTGGTACCAGCACGCCCATAAAGCCAGAGTGGTGGGGGTAGACGTGCTGCTGGTTCCGCCGGAAGAACTGGTATGGTGCAAATGCTATGTGCAGAACCGTGAACGCTACGACGGCGCCGACATCAACCACATCCTGCTCAAGCAGGGCAAGAACCTCGACTGGAAGCGCCTGCTGTCAAGGATCGACCAGCACTGGCACCTGCTGCTTTCGCACCTCATCATGTTCCAGTTTGTTTACCCGGCAGACTACCGCGAGATCATCCCGCAGTGGCTGTTCGACGAGCTGATGTCAAGGGCCCACGAGCAGTACGACCTGCCGTCGTCCGTGGAAAAGGTATGCCGCGGACCCATCGTCGACAACACGCAATACCAGGTGGATATAAAGGAATGGGATTACAAAGCCTGTACAATAAAAACCGTATAATACATGCAGGAGGAAAATTCAAAGACCAGGATTGCGGCGGTTGGAGATATTCATGTGCGGGAAACAGAAAAAGGTAAATGGGCAGATTGTTTTAAAAGAGCTTCCCGGGAGGCCGATGTACTCCTCCTCTGCGGCGATCTTACCGACACCGGCGACGAGGTGGAAGCACAGGTACTGGCCGAAGAGCTGAAGGCCTGCACCATTCCCGTTGTGGCCGTGCTGGGCAACCACGATTATGAAAAAGGCAGGCACAAGCTGATCCGCCAGATGCTGCAAAAAGAAGGCGTGCATATGCTGGACGGCGAAGCCGTCATCATCGGCGATGTAGGTTTTGCAGGAGTGAAAGGCTTTGGCGGCGGCTTCGACAACCATATGCTCTCCATGTTTGGCGAAGGCGCCATGAAGGCCTTTGTACAGGAAGCCGTTGACGAAGCGCTGCACCTCGACAGGGCGCTGGCCCGTCTTGATGCCGAGAACGACAATATAAAAAAGATAGCCATCATGCACTATGCCCCCATCAAGGAAACCGTACTGGGCGAACCCGAGGCCATCTTCCCCTTCCTGGGCTCCTCGCGTCTGGCCGAGCCCCTGAACAGGCGGCAGGTGATCGCAGCTTTTCACGGTCATGCACACGTGGGCAGCCTCGAAGGCAGCACCTCCGGCGGCGTAAAAGTATTCAACGTTGCGAAGCATATTTTGGCAAAACATGGCTACCCGGCACCGTTTTTCATTTTTGAAGTATAGGGAGGTGGAATTAGGAATTGGGTAGAAGGCGAAAGGTAAAAGGCAGAAGGCTTAGGACTTACGGCTTAGGACTTAGGATTTAGGACTTCCGACTTCGGGCTTACGACTTACGACTTACAACAACGGACTACTACATACAACAGGCAAGCACGGAAATGCCATATCGCTTGATATGGCATTTCTGTTTATAAAGAAGACTCGTGGCTGTAAATAAACTCCGTATTTTCTTGCGTCTTTGCGTCCTGGCGGTTAACCTTTAATCCCTAATTCCTAATTCCTCTTATAACTGGTGTCTTTCGCCGTCACCATCGGTCCGGAGGAATCCAGGGCTATGTCAAAGGAAGAGTCATGCATCTGGCTGTCGAGGTAAAGAAGGGGTGAGACGGAATCATCGGGGGGATCGACAACGCTGCTGTCCACGGTGGAGACGGGGCCGGGTTCCTCGCCGCTGCTTTGGCAGGCGCAAAAGCCGGTAAGAAGAAGGACAAACAGGAGAAGTTTCATAATGGCAATTTAAGCTATTCGGTATTATTATCTGCCCATTAAGAACGTAAAGATTCGAAAGCATATTTTGCAGAGCTCCAGAATTCATCCAGCGCCATGAGGCGCGGCTTAAAAAAAGAGATCAGCGCGGGCCAGTCTTCCCGCCGGAAAATGCTCACCTCATCCAGCGACCGTGATATGCGTGAAAGAGGCTTCCCGTACGTATCATAAGC
>DASWNB010000608.1:0-2552 GCA_036399455.1 Flavisolibacter sp.
CTACATAAGCAACGATGTTTTCTTTGACAAGAACGAACAGCAGATCATCATCCTCACCGGCCCGAACATGAGCGGTAAATCGGCGCTGCTGCGCCAGACCGGCCTTATTACCCTCATGGCCCACATGGGCAGCTTCGTGCCCGCCGATGAGGCTTTCGTACCGCTGACCGACAAGATATTTACCCGCGTAGGCGCTTCGGACAACCTGAGCGCCGGCGAATCGACCTTTATGGTGGAGATGAACGAAACGGCCTCCATCATCAACAACCTGAGTCCCCGCTGCCTGATACTGCTGGACGAGATCGGCAGGGGCACCTCTACCTACGACGGCATTTCCATTGCGTGGAGCATAGCCGAGCACCTGCACGGATCGCCGCACAGGCCCAAGACCTTCTTTGCCACCCATTACCACGAGCTGAATGAGCTGGAAAACAAGCTGCCCCGCGTAAAGAACTACCACGTCACCAACAAGGAAATGGGCAACAAGATCATTTTCCTGCGCAAGCTGGCCCCCGGCGGCAGCACCCACAGCTTCGGCATACACGTGGCCCGCATGGCGGGGATGCCTCCGGAACTGGTGGAAAGGGCAAAAGAGGTGCTGAAGCAACTGGAAAGTAAGCACGCCGACGAATCGCTGGGACAGAACGTCAAGCAATTATCCGCACCCAAAATGCAACTGAGCATCTTTGACGTGCACACCCAGACCTTTGAGGAGATCAGGAAGATGCTGGACGGGATGGACATCAACCGCCTTACCCCGGTAGAGGCTTTACTTAAACTTAATGAGATCAAAAACCTGCTGAAATAGCCGAAACTATTATTTTTACCCAAAATTACCTGTAATGAGAAAGCTGAAATTGTCTGCACTGCTGACCTTACTTACCTTATTCACCCTTACTTTCAGTTCTTGCGAAGAGGAGAACCTTGACGAGGAAGCCCTCTACCAGAATAGAACCATAGCCATGACCGGCGCACAGGAAGTTCCCGCCGTTACTACTACCGCTACCGGCAACATCAACGCCGAATACAGCAAGCTGACCAAAACCCTTTATTATACCGTAAGCTGGACTGGACTGACCGGTCCCGTTGCCGGCATGCACATCCACGGGCTTGCCGATCCCGGCTTCAATGCCGGCATCGTACAGAACATCATCACCGCCTCCAACGGCATCACCACGCCCAGCGCCACCCGCTTTGGCACTTCCGGCAGCTTTTCCGCCAGCATGTACGTTGACGGCGTAGCCGTAAAGGAAGAAGATCTCCTTGCCGGCAAGTTCTACATCAACATCCACACCGCCACGTACCCCAACGGCGAGATCCGCGGCCAGATCGTATTAAATCCATAGGGGTTTCTGGTTTTCTGGTTCTGTTTCTGTTTCTGGTTCTGTTTCTGGTTCTTAGGCACAACCATTCCTATTATACTTTAAACACAAAAGGCGGAGGGTAGAAGGCATACGGCCTCTCACTCTCCGCCTTTCTCTTTTCACCCCTTTGCCTTCTACCTTCTTCGCGCCCTGGCGTCCTGGCGGTTAGCTAAATCTCCATTCCCAATAACGGATGCCCCTAGGTGCACGGAAACAAGCCATCAGCCAACAGCTACCAGCCATCAGCTTCCAAAAGCTTGCAGCTCTACTTAACATCAAACCACACCGGCTTCGCATTATTCCATTCCCCGTTGTAATTGATGGTCAGCTCTTCGCCCCGCTTTATGTCGCGGACGGTTTTGATGGAGATGATCTGGCGGCTGAAGCTCATCTCGTACTCGCAGTTGGATTCGTAGGAATGATTGTACAGGGGGATGTAGCCGAGCGCCATGCAGCACTGCGCATGGTCGTCGCCCCATTCGAAGATATAATCGTGCAGGAGGGTTTTGTCGATGTGCAGGCGGTCCTCGTGGCTCATCACCACCACCGGCGATACCTCGATCACGGTTCCTTTTTCAATCTTTTCGCGGGCAAATACACCCCGCCCCCTCTTGGAGGAACGCCCCACGAAAATGGCCTCGGAAAGAAAACTTATCGATCTCAACTCTGAACTTTCTTAAAATTAATCCCAGAACATGAAACAGAACTAAAAGCCCTGTGTAAATTTGAACGATGCCGGTGGAATTACTACAACAGGAATTTGAGCAGGTGCTCGAAAGCGGGGATGACGCCGCCATCCGCGAGCTGCTCGACGACCAGAACATCAGTGATGTGGCCGATCTCATTTACGAAGTGCCCGACCACGAAGGCCGGATCATCTCCGCCATGTCCGTCCACCGGGCGGCCGGCGTGTTCAAGATCCTGGAGTTTCCCACCCAGCAGCGCATCATCCAAAGCCTCCCTCCCAACACAACCGCCGAGCTCCTGAACGAGCTTAACCCTGATGACCGTACCGATTTCCTGGAAGAACTGCCAAGCGACGTGGTTCGTGAGCTGATAAAGCTGCTGAACCCCGAAGAGCGCAAGATCACCCTCTCGCTGCTGGGCTATCCCGAAAACAGCGTGGGAAGGCTGATGACTCCCGATTACGTGTACGTGTACGAGCACAATACCGTCCAGGAAGTGCTG
>DASWNB010000609.1:0-5470 GCA_036399455.1 Flavisolibacter sp.
AATCGTCAATCGTCAATCGTGAATCGTGAATCGTGAATAGGGCGTTTATGGTGGATGATGTTCTCTTTAGCGGGAAGTTTTCTGAAAATTCTCAATATTCAATGCTCAACAATCAATTTTCAAGTGGGTTCCAATTAGAAACGTACTTGAGAATTGAACATTGAATATTGATAATTAAAAAAATGAGGCCTGCTAAAGAAAAGCATCTTCCTCTGCAAGCGACCCATTCACGATTCACGATTGACGATTCACGCTAAAACGCCATCCATCTCCCCCTGATCTTCCCTTCCGAAAATTCAATTGCCGGAGCAGGAATTTTGAAGGAGTTCAAGAGGGAGAAAGCGGTTTTCAGAACCTTGCTGCGGGTTTTGATCTTGGTAAGGTCTATGTCCGGGGCAAGGTACCATTGGCGGTAGCGGCGGATGTCGCGGCGGTCGAAGGTGATGGCGCCGTTGGCATCGCGGGAGAGGTTTTCAAAGCCGCCAAAGAGACCGGAGGCGCCGTAACCGGCGGAAAGGTTGAGCCAGGCGGGCAGCTTCGAGCGGGGCGCAAAGGAACGCAGGTTGAAGCTGAGCCAGTATGTCTGGCCGTTGTAATCCTTCAGCAGTCTTTCAGGAAGTGAAGAACCATACAGGTCATCGGAGCGGTTGCGGAGCGCAGGCTCGTAGTTTATTTTATGTGCCGAGAATTTGAACTGGATACGCTGTTCTTTCCAGGCCGATTCCTGTACGGCAAAAAGAAAGGAGCCCCCGAAATTGGCGCCCATATCTGCCCAGCTCCAGCCCCAGCGCTCCGAATGCGCATCCAGCAGCTCAATGACTGTCAGGTAAGCAAAGCCGCTGGCGCTTCCCACCCAAACGGCCTTTCTCTGCGGCAGGCCCGCCCACTGCCACGCAGCCGTTGAAGCCCTGCTGAGATTATAAGCCGACCAGGCATGTCCCACCTTATCCACCTGCAGCCATTCCCCTGAATCATCAAAGCTGTGAAAGGACCTCCGCGGGTATTGGCTGTACCATGCCTCGTTCAGCAGCAGCAGCGATCCTCCATACCCCGCCACCGACAAGCCACCCACCAGCCACTGCCGCTTCCGTGCAACCGAATCGGGAATAACATGGGTACTGTCCTGTGCCCGGCACTGCATCGCCATGGAAATGAACAGGAAAATATGGATCAGCTTTTTCAGAGGAACAAAATTAGTGGAATGGAAATGGTGAAGTGGAATTAGGTATTGGGAACTGGGAATTAGGGAGATTAACCGCCAGGACGCCAGGACGCGAGGAAATATAAAAAGTAGAGGTAAAAACTGTAAACGGCCATGCTTATGGCTTGCAGCTTGAAGCTTGCAGCCTCCTCTTCTTTGCGCCTTGCGTGAAATGTCCTCGCGTCCTCGCGTCTTGGCGGTTAATATTATCTTTACGCACCCAAAACAATAAAACCATACTATGGACGCAGCGATCGAACAGAAAGTAAACCACTGGTTAAACGGAAATTTTGACGAGGATATCAAGAACCAGATCAGGGCCCTGCAGCAGAACGGCGGCGAAGAGCTGGCCGATGCTTTTTACCGCAGCCTTGAATTTGGTACCGGCGGCCTTCGCGGGCTGATGGGAGCGGGCACCAACCGCATGAACAAGTACACGGTGGGCATGGCTACACAAGGCTACGCAAATTATCTGAAGAAGAACTTTCCCGGCGGGGTAAAGGTGGCCATTGCGCACGACTGCCGCAACAACAGCCGCTTCTTTGCAGAAACCACCGCGAAAGTTTTTGCCGCCAACGGTATCAAGGTTTTCCTGTTCGAGGACCTTCGTCCCACCCCGGAGCTTTCCTTTGCCATCCGCCACCTGGGCTGTCAGGGCGGCGTGGTGTGTACCGCATCGCATAATCCAAAAGAATACAACGGCTATAAAGCCTACTGGGACGATGGCGGCCAGATGGTGCCTCCGCACGATAAGAACGTGATTGCCGAAGTGGAAAAGATACTGGACGTGGAAGACGTGAAATGGACCGGCGGCGAAGAGAACATCCAGGTAATAGGTAAGGAGATCGATGACGTTTACATAGCCATGGTCAAAGGCCTGAGCGTTTACCCCGAGGTCATCAGCCAGCAGAAAGATCTGAAGATCGTTTATACACCCATACACGGCACGGGCATCACTCTTGTGCCCCGCGTGCTCGAAGAGTTCGGCTTTAAGAACGTGCACGTAGTGGAAGAGCAAAGCCGTCCCGATGGCAATTTCCCCACCGTGGTTTATCCGAACCCCGAGGAAAGCGAAGCCATGAGCATTGGATTGAGAAAAGCACAGGAACTGGATGCTGACATCCTCCTCGGCACCGATCCCGACAGCGACCGTGTAGGCATAGGCGTGAAGGACAACGAAGGCAACTGGGTGCTGATGAATGGCAACCAGACCGCCGTGCTGGCCTTTAATTACATGATCGAAAGCCGCAAGGAAAAAGGCATTGCCCAGCCAAACGACATGGTAGTAAAGACCATCGTAACCACCGACATGATCGACGTAATTGCCGCACAAAATGGAGTGAAGTGCTACAATGTGCTCACCGGCTTTAAATGGATTGCGGAACTGATAAAGGAAAAAGAAGGGCAGGAGAACTATGTCATCGGCGGTGAAGAAAGCTACGGCCTCATGATCGGTTCGCAGATAAGGGACAAGGACGCGATCTCCGCCGTTGCGCTTCTTTGCGAAATGGCCGCTTACGAAAAAAGCAAGGGCAGAACGCTGTACCAGAAAATGCTCGACCTCTACGCCCAATACGGCTACTACCAGGAAGACCTGATCTCCCTTACCAGGAAAGGCAGGAACGGGCAGCAGGAAATTGCAGATATGATGGAAAACTTCCGCAGCAACCCTCCGCAGGAACTGGCCGGCAGCAGGGTAGTGGAGCTGCTCGATTACCACAAGCAGGTAAAGACCGATCTCCGCACCGGCGAAACATCGCCCATACAGTTACCCAAATCAAACGTGCTTCAATTCATCACCGAAGACGGCAGCAAAATCAGCGCCCGTCCCTCCGGTACCGAACCCAAGATAAAATTTTACTTCAGCGTGAACACCCGCATCGGAAGCGCGGGAGAATTTTCATCCGCCCGTGGGAAGATGCAGGAGAAGATAAAGAGCATCATCAGTGATATGAAGCTAGGGTAACCGCAAAGGCACGAAGGGCGCAAAGAAGCGCAAAGGGAATTTCACACACTTGCGGTTAAATCAAAAAATTAGAAACTAAACGACACTCCCACCTTAAAGAACCGCGGTGTGCCGGGTGTATAATGGATTACAGAAACGGGATCTGTCTCATGGCGAAGCCTCGATTCGGTGTCGAATTGTGCTTCACGCCATTCGGTGTTCAGGAGGTTTTCGAAAGAGGCGAATACTTCCCATTTCTTCCAGTTATAACGTGCCAGCGCATCTACAAGGAAATAGCCTTCCGCTACAACGGTGTTGAATTCGTTGGCGGGACGGTCCTTGATATAACGGTAGCGCAGCGAGCCGCTGAAGCCGTTGCGGTCTTTTGCAGTAAGTCCGCCTATGGAAGTAAAGGAAGGAGACAGCGGCACGAGGTCTTCACCCTTGGGAACGTCCACCGCTCTTGCACGGGTCATGTTCAGGTCAAGGTCGGCAAAGAGCCATTGCGCCAACTGGTAGCGGGCCGACAGGTCGATACCGCTTCTGCGGGTGGCGCCGCCGGGCTCGATCACGCCCTCATCTCCCACGTACACAAACTCCTGCTCCGAGT
The DNA here is from genome assembly GCA_036399455.1 of Flavisolibacter sp. Classification (GTDB taxonomy): domain Bacteria; phylum Bacteroidota; class Bacteroidia; order Chitinophagales; family Chitinophagaceae; genus Flavisolibacter. Next base: position 3,757 of record DASWNB010000609.1, read on the forward strand.
ACAGGTGCCACAGGGTGGCTTTCACCAGCAGGTTCTTTGCAGGCTTCACGATCATTCCCACGTCTGCTCCAAACACGCGGGGCACTATCTCCCCGGCCTGGTTGTCAAGGATAACACGGGTGTCGTTGGAGTGGAAGCCGATGCCGGTATTGACGAAGAAACGTGCCTTATCGCTGAGTGTGTGGTTGATATTGATCTTGGGACTAACCACGCCGCGGCCCTGCTTGCGAAAGCCTGTTTCGCCTGCCAGCAGGTTGCGGTAGCCAAAGTTGAAGTAGTCGTACCGGAGACCCGCGTTGATGCTCCAGCCGCCGGGCAGGTCGAAGTGCTGCTGCGCATAGGCAAATACGTTGGATTCGCGTACATCGCCTTTCTGGATTAGATCAAGCGGTTGTCTTTTTACTGAGCGGCCCAGCTCGATGCCTTCAATATCATCGTAACGAAAGCCTGCGCCCAGCTCGCTGGTAGTCTGCACACGGCCTATGTATGCATCCTTCGACAGCGTGCCGTTATATCCCCATATCGACCTGTTTTCTTTTTGCCTGATCTGGTCGCCGTTTACGGGGTCGTTGAGGAAGAAGGTGAAATTGGAATAGAGGTTGAAATCGTAACGGCTGTAATAAAGCTGGCTGGCCGTTCTCCAGCCTGTGCCCCAGGAATTGGAGAAGCGGGCGGAAAGATTGGTGCGTCCCGTGGAGCCGCCTTCGGTATCGTCGATGGCGCCAAAGCGGCCGATGATGCCTGCATCCACGGCCCTTTGCGGTATCTGTCCCGATGCATTCCATTTTGAGTCAAAGGTGCTGGCGATAAGCGTAAGCTGGCTGTTGTTCTTCCACAATGCATTGTATTTGGCCATGAGGTTCAGCCGGTGAAAATCCTGCGGGCTTTCAAAATAACCATCGCTTACGAAATACTCGGGCGCTATATACAGTTGCTGGCGGAAATTATCTCTTTCAGTATTCAGCAGCCTGATGGCAGCCACACCGCGGAAGGTGTTGAACTGTCCCGCTTCGGCCTTTATCATGTTGCGGTCGAGGAAGTCTTTTGTCTGAAAGGCCACGTATCCCGCCGTGGCCTGGTTGCCTTTATCTACTGCATAGGGGCCGTAATTGAATGACAGCTTCTCCACAAGCTCGGGGATCAGGAAGTGCAGGTCCGAATAACCTTGTCCATGCGCATGCGACACCATGTTCACAGGCATTCCATCTACAGATATATTAATATCCGTTCCGTGATCGATGTCGTAGCCGCGCAGGAAGATCTGTTCTGCCTTGCCGCCGCCTGCGTGCTGCGCAATAAAAAGCCCCGGCACAAGGCGCAGGATATCCTGCGATGTATTTACCGGACGCAGGCGTATGTCGATGGCAGCTATGGCATTCACAGGCTGGCTGCGCCTTCCTGAAACTTTTATCTCTTCCAGCATCAGCGCCGAACGCCTGAGGCGGACGGAAACGGCGGAGGTCCTGTTCTCCTGCACATCAACAGGTATCACTTCTGTCTTGTATCCTATATGCGATATGGTAAGCTCGTACCTGCCGGGTGTAATGCCGGGTATGTAGAAATTACCCAGCTCATCGGAATAGCTTCCCTTTCCCTCGGGGAGGTTCACCGTTACGTTTCGTACGGGTGATTTTGTTTGCTCGTCGGAGATGGAGCCGCTGATGCTGCCCGTTTGCGCTTCGGCGAGGACGATGAAGAAAAGAAGGAAGAAAAG
>DASWNB010000610.1:0-2792 GCA_036399455.1 Flavisolibacter sp.
AAATTGATACTTGAGCATTGAATATTGATTATTTCCTCCCCCTTTAAACGACTTCCCGCCCGCTAAGGACTGCCTGCTTCAGGGAGCCTTCTACCCTCCCTAAAACCACTTATTCCTCCGTTTGTCCCAGGTGGTAAAGCCTATCTTGAAAAGGACCGGGTTCTGGAATTTGTTGGCGGCGGAGCCTACCACGTAGAAGCCGATCTTGACCTTGTCCAGCGGGTTAAAGGGCGATTCGAAGGCACGCTCAACGCCGGCGAACACTTCGGCGTAGCGGAGGCCACGCTCAGGGGCTACCAGGAAGCCGGCGCCCGCCACTTCGCGGAGCTTCAGCTTTTTGAGGAGGGGAATCCTGTTAAGGAAGAAACCGTTGAACTCGTGCAGCAGGTGGCCCTCCCAGAAGCGGTTGAATACGGGGAAAGTAGAGTCCATGGCCTGGAAGGCACGCTGGGGATTGGAGAACATGAGCGGGTCGCCGCGGCGTACGAACTGGTAATCAATTAAACGCAGGTCCGTGCGGTTGGGAAAGCTGCCGGTGCGGACGGAGTATTTGCTCACGCCCGTCAGCCCGGTATTTACCTGCTGTTCCATGCCAAATTCCAGGTAATCAAAATCCACCTTGCTCTGCATTACTTCCGGAATGCCTTTCCGCCACTCCACGTAGAAGGTAGGCCATTTGGAGCCCAGGATGATCTTTTGCTTCGGCTCCCGTACATAACGCTGGGCGGGAGTGTATGACAACCGCACCTTACCGTAAAAAGCGTTGTAAGGCTCGAACGCTACGGGCTGGTTATTGTCCAGGTCCAGCAGGCTGTCCACCAGCTTACCTGTTTTATAGTGGCTTACGGAACGGCGGAACGCCATATCGGCATCGGTATATAGGAAAAGGCCGTTTGCCAGCTCCAGGCTGTGACCCATGCCAAGAGAGTTGTTGAGGTAGATATTGTTCCGCTTGATCATGTTGATCCAGGCGTCGCCTTCGTAAATGAATTGAAAGTCCCTCCCGGCGTTCAGCACCAGCATGCCTCGGTTAAATGGATTGTACAGGCGGGTGATGCGGATGCTGCCGTTGATGTCGTTATTTCTCAGGCCATAGCTGAGGTTGCTGTACACGTTCAGGTCCTTGCGTGATGGAAATATGCGGTGATACGATACATTGGTGTTGATGCGGCCGCCGCCAAAGGCAAATGGCTGGTACAGGGAGACAACCGGCGGGAGGTACCAGGTGCGGTCCTTTTCGCGGTTGTAGAACGACTGCCCGAAGAAGCCTATCTTTTTCCAGGTAATGGTGTTCCTTTCCTTATCTATCGAGTCGTGGTAAGCTTTGGACTGTGTTACTTTCAGCAGGCTGTCCTGGTAGCGGATATAGCGCAGCTCCTTGTCCGAAAGCGGCTCGGTCCGCACGGTTTGCCAGAAGGTGCTGTCCACCTGGTAGGCCTCCGCTGCGGTGGCGCTTACCTCGTTGCCGAAGTGGCGGCGGGCAAAGCTCCTGTTGAACTGGAAATCCGAGTAACGGGCGGTAGTTTGCCCGGACAGCTTTCCCTTTCGTAATTTGGAGTGATAGTTAAACTGCTGCCTTGTCACCATCCATGCCCGGTCCTGCACAAACTCATGGTCCTGCTCCACCTCGAAGAAATCGTATTCCTGCAGGTGGTAGGAAGGAAAGCGGAAGCGGCAGTGAAGTATGGACCAACTGCTGTCCGAAACGGTGATCTCTCCCTCCACCGTGGCATTGGTCAGTTGGCGGGGCTTTACGGAAATGGTATAGATGCGGTACTTGCCGGTGCGCTGCACCTTCAGCGTCCTGAACTTGTAGGCTACCAGGCCGCTGTAGCTTACGGGTGATACAAAGGGAGTAGGGGAGATGGATATCTTAATGAGGTTATCGTAGAAGTTGAAGTCGCCTTCGGTTACGGAAAGATAAAAAAGGCTGTGGTGGTTGCCGGTCCGGCGGACGCCCAGTCTTGTTTCCTTTACCTGCTCCCCCGAGCCGCGGTCTACCTGGAGGGAGATTTCGGCCATGGCCATGCCCAGGATGTCCGATTCGGAGAAGGTGCGGCCGCTTTCTTCGGTGGCGCCCTTGCGCCGGGCAAATCCCGAATCCTGCTGCACGGCCTTGATATACACCTTGCCGGAGTAAGGACCTGCGGCGGCCTTGATGCTGTCTTTGCGGCGCACCAGGTTGTGCATGATCTCATCGGCCCTGTCCTTGGCGCGGGTGCGTATGATCACTTCGCCCAGGCTGGATTCCGTATCTTCTTCCAGTATTATGTTTTGCTCGAAATTGTCCCTGATCACCAGGGGAATGACGCGGCTTTTATAGCCGATCATGGTCACTACCAGTTCGTAAGTGCCGCCTTCCAGGCTGATCTCGTAGGTTCCGTCTTCCTTGGTAAGGCTGCCGAATTGCGCATCCTTCAGTTGTATACTGGCAAAAGCCAGCGGCTCCAGCTTGCTGGTAGTTACCTTGCCGGTCAGCTTAAACGTCTGAGCCAGCAGGGGCGAGCCTGCAAAAAGCAAGAAAAAAAGGACGATTAAATTCCTGTGCATGGGTATGGCGGTTGCGGCGTAAAGTTGCACCATATTCCGCCGTTTCGCCACTGAGGATGAGCTTTTTGGAAAGTATTTAACAGGACGAGGCGGGTAGTTTGAGGTTTGAAGTTGGGTGTGGCATTCTTTCTCTTTTGCAGCCATTCCGCAGTTCACGCTTCTGTGATTAACCTGAGACTGAGAGCTACGGAACTTCACTAGCGAAGGAAGTGATATACCTAACGAACCTCAAACCTCAAACT
>DASWNB010000611.1:0-7010 GCA_036399455.1 Flavisolibacter sp.
GGTTAGGTTAAAAAAGGTTAATGAAGTGTAAGCAGATGACCGGTAAGGGACCACCGCTAACCGAAGCCGGCCGGGAGGTGCCTTTTACCTTATGCCTTCTACCTTTTACCTTTCCTCCCGCCTTGGCGTCCCCAATTCCCAATTCCAAATTCCTCCCCCCACCAGAATCCTGTATATTGCAGGCCCAAAATCTGATATTATGGAGTATAACAGAATTGTAGCCGTGACGGGTCTGCCCGGGCTGTATGAAGTGATCAGCAGCAAGACCGATGGCGCACTTATCCGCTCACTGGAAGATAAAAGCACCAGGTTTGTTTCATCACGCATACACAACCTGTCGCATCTTGAAAGCATAGAGATATACACCGTTCGCGATAACGTTCCGCTCTCCGAGATTTTCACCTCCATGAAAAACAACGGCGGCGATCTGCCCGACGTGAAGGATGCCAAAGCCCTGAGAGCTTATTTTGAAAAGGCCTATCCCGATATGGACTTTGAAAGAGTGTACGGCAGCGATATGAAGAAAATGGTGAACTGGTTCAAAATGCTGGAACAGCATGGCGTAGACTACTCCGCCAGCACCCAGGAAGAAGAGGGCGCCACGGAAGAAGAAGGCACTACCAGTGAAGAAGGCGCAACTGAAGAGGCCGCCCCTGAAGTACAGGAAGTGACCGCCTCCGGCGACGAACCCGAAGCCGAAACCGCCGCCAAACCCAAAAGAACCCGCAAAAAGAAATCTGAGGAATGATTTTCGTGAATGGTCAATGGTCAATGGTGAATGGTGAATAGGCCGTTTACTGGAGAAGAAACCTTTCATAAGATAAAGTTCTTTAGTGCGGGAGTTCGTTTGAGGAAAATACTCAATGTTCAATGCTCAATTTTCAAGTACGTGCGGATAGTTGCCTACACACTTGAATATTGAGCATTGAATATTGAATATTACAAGAATGACCACCTGCTACCGAAAAGCATCTGCCTCCGTAAACGACCACATTCACGATTCACGATTGACGATTCACGAACAAAACCCCGCCTATCATGGACTACCAACAATACTCAGCACAGATCTCCAGCATCCCCCGTAAATACCTGCCCCGGGATTTTAAAGTAACCGACTGGCCGGCACTGGAGCCTTATTACAAGGAACTGCTCGACAGGCCGCTGAACTCCGAAGAAGACCTGAAAGCCTGGCTCTCCGACCTGAGCGAGCTGGAAGCTGTTGTTGGCGAAGACGCAAGCTGGCGGCAGATACGCATGACCTGCGATACGGAGAACAAGGAACTCGAAGACGCCTTTACCTACTTTGTTACGGAGATACAGCCTAAAATGCAGCCTTATGCCGATAAGCTCAACAGGAAGATGGTGGATAACGAATTCACCAAAGAGCTGACGGAGCCCGAGTACCAGGTGTACCTGCGAAATGTGAAGAAAAGCATCGAGCTGTTCCGCGAGGAAAACATCCCCCTCTTTTCCGAAGTAGCTGTGCTGGCGCAGCAATACGGCATCATCTCCGGCAAGATGTCCGTTGAGGTGCAGGGCCGCGAATACACCCTTCAGCAGGCCGCCAAGTTCCTTGAAAACCCCGACCGTGAGTTCAGGAAGGAAGTCTATTTTAAGATCCAGGAACGCCGTATGCAGGACAAGGACCAAATGAACGAGCTCTTCTCCAAGCTCCTGCAGAGACGCCACCAGATAGCACTCAACGCCGGTTACGAGAACTACCGCGATTTCAGGTTCTCCGAGCTGGGCCGATTTGATTATACAAAGGAAGACTGCTTCCGCTTTCACGAGGCCGTGAGAAGCAGCATGCTGCCCCTGGTAGATTTTGTGTACGACCGCAAAAGGCAGAAGCTGGGCCTGGAAACGCTCCGCCCCTGGGATTTTGATGCAGAACCCGAAGGCATACAGCCGCTTACTCCATTCCAGAGCGGTGAGGAATTGGTAAACAAAACCATTGAATGCTTCAACCGCATGAGCCCCTTCTTTGGCGAGTGCCTGGTGAAAATGAAGGAAATGGGAAGGCTTGACCTCGACAGCCGTAAAGGCAAGGCTCCCGGAGGCTACAACTGCCCCCTCCCCGAAACCGGCGCTCCCTTCATCTTCATGAACGCTGCGGGCCAGTTGAGCGACCTCACCACCATGGTGCACGAGGGCGGTCATGCCATTCATTCTTTCCTGGCACACAACCTGCCGCTGACCGCCTTCAAGGAATACCCCATGGAGATTGCCGAAGTAGCCAGCATGGCTATGGAGCTGTTCAGCATGGAGTACTGGGATGTATTCTTCGATAACGAGGATGACCTGAAGCGTGCCCGCCACCAACAGATGGAAAGGGTGCTCACCATATTCCCCTGGATTGCCACTATTGACAAATTCCAGCACTGGGTTTACGAAAACCCCAACCACACTCTTGAAGAAAGAGCCGAGAACTGGAGAAGGATCATGCTGGAATACACCAGCATTACCTTAGACGTATCGGGCCTGGAGGAATACCGCAAATTTGCCTGGCAGCGCCAGCTTCACCTTTACGAGGTGCCCTTCTATTATATTGAATACGGCATTGCCCAACTGGGCGCCATCGGCCTTTGGAAGCAGTTCAGGGAAAACAAGGAGCAGGCGATCCAGAACTATATCAACGCCCTCAAGCTCGGCGGCACCCGCACCCTCCCAGAGCTCTACCAGGCCGCAGGCCTCAAATTCAGCTTCGACCCGGACTACATCAGCGAACTTATGCTCTTTGTTCAGCAGGAAATGGAGAAGCTCACGAGAGTGTCGGGAAGCGGGAAATAGTCCACGGTCCACGGTCTACAGACGAGTCTTTGGAGGATGAGCCGCCTCTCGGGTGTCGGCTCAGACGAAAATGTTCAATATTCAACGCTCAATGTTCAACTCTCAAGTGTTCTGCGATTGGCACCTACTTGAAAATTGAGCATTGAGCGTTGATTATTGAACATTTAAACAGGGTCTCCCCACAGGAATGACACTACCACATCAATAACTCGTCTGTGGACCGTCGACCGTGGACTGTGGACCCTCCCCGCAATTCCTGCACAGCCCATTGATCACTACCTGTACGTTATGGGGTGTATAGCCTTCGGGAAGCCTGATTTCGGGCGATACAATGTCGTCGAGGCAGATGGTGGCAGCGCAGTTGGAGCATACAAAGTGAACGTGGTCGTCGTGGTGATGGCCTTCCGTGCAGTCCTTGCAAAGGGCATAGCGAACGGAGGTGTCCGAAGTAGGGATGGTATGCACGATGCCTTTTTCCACGAAGGTTTGCAGGGTCCTGTAAACGGTTACGCGGTCGAATTTTTCACCGGCTTTCTTTTCGATGTCGCCATGTGCCAGGGCGTCCTGGCTGCTGAGGAACAGGGTCAGTATTTTTTTGCGGCTGTCCGTTACGCTCAGGTGCTTTCGGCGCAATATATCGTGTAGACGGTGGTCTATTGATTTCGATTCCATAATGCTTGCCCCTAAGTTAATCCTTCAGCAGCTTTTTTGCATCATCCACCAGATCAAACATTTCGCTTTGTTTCAGGCCGTCGAATATCCTCACCACCTCGCCTTCCCTGTTCACCAGGGCAATAAACTGGGAGTGAAGAAAATCGTCCTCCGGGTTCTGCGGGTGGTTATTAGGGTCGTCTATCTTATAGCTCCGGCGGGCCATCTGGTACAGGCTGTCCTTGGTGCCCGTAACAAACACCCATTTGGCCGTGTTCACCCCCATTGAATCCGCGTAGCGCTTTAACTGCGGAGGCGTATCGCGTTCAGGGTCGCTGGTGTGGGAGAGGATGAAGAAGTCCTTTTCATCCTTCAGCGCATCATACACCTTCCGCATGTTGGTATTCATGCGGGGGCAGATGCCGCGGCAGGTGGTAAAGAAATACTCCACCGCCACTACCTTTCCCGCCACATCTTTTTCCGTAAAGGCCTTGCCATCCTGGGTGATAAAGGCAAACGGGGCCACCTTGCCTATCGGCGGCTGCTTCCTGGTTGTATAGCCGGGAATGGCCTTTGACACCACCAGGAAAAAACCAATCACAAGCACCGTAAAGAACACTATATAAAAAATCGCTTTCTTCGACATTTCACTGCTGTTGAGGGTGCAAAGGTAGTTGGGTTCCGGGTTTATTGTTTCTGGTTTATGGTTGTCTTAACCGCCAAGGCGCTAAGGCGCAAAGAAACGAAGGGGTAAGAGACAGAAGCGCCCACCCACCCACAGCTTCTTTTCTTTGCGTCTTTCCCGCCTTTTGCAGGTGAGTAAAATACCCTCGCGTCTTGGCGTCTTGGCGGTTAATCTCCTATTTCTTTATCTTTCCCAAAACATAATTCATGAAATTCAAGCTGATTATACTGCTGCTGCTGGCGGGTGTCATGGGCCAGGCGCAAGGGAAAGAAGAACAGAAGATCAGGCAACTGCTAACCACACAGACGGAAGCCTGGAACAGGGGCGATATAGAAGGCTTTATGGATACCTACTGGAAAAGCGATTCGCTCATGTTCATCGGTAAAAGCGGTGTAGTATGGGGCTGGCGCGGTACGCTGGAAAATTATAAGAAAGGCTATCCCGATACCGCTGCCATGGGCAAGCTCACCTTCGATATCATCCAGGTAAAACCCCTTTCCAAAACACATTACTTCGTTGTTGGCAAATGGATGCTCCAGCGCACAGCCGGCAACCTGAGCGGCCACTACACACTCCTCCTGCAAAAACGCAAGGGCCGCTGGGTCATCGTGGCGGATCATAGTTCGTAGGCCTGCGCTACGCTTGGCTTACTAACCGCCAAGGCGCTAAGACGCCAGGAAGCTACTCAGGATGCATATGTATTTTCTTCGCGCCTTCGCGTCCTGGCGGTTAAGCTTTCTTTCGCCGTAGGCGAAACCTGATTCCTAATTACCAATTCCCAATTCCCTCTTTTTTTGAAGGAATGAAAAGAAATAATAAGAACTCGTTAGCCCAATAGCAGAAAAAGCCAGGTCGTAGTAATCGAAGGTGCGGCCAAAGACGGGAATGAGCTGAAGGTATTCGTTGATGACCAGGAGGGTGAAGCCAAAGAGGCAGACGATACGGCTGTCAGAAAAGAACGAAAAGCGAAGAAGCTGCCCGTTGAAGAAACGCGGATGCGTATAGAGCCAGTAAGCGCCAAAAGGGATAAGAAAAGAACCTACAAGGTTGGGTGCCACACCAAGCATGAACTCCAGTTCGGCGCTTCCTTCAAAATAAGGACGGACGAGAAGCTTGATGGTCCAGATTACGAGGGTGCCGGCGATCACCAGCAGCCTGCAGTAGGCTCTTAATTGCATTGTCTTAAAATAGGATTTTTTCCGGGCACGAAACGTTAATCATGTTTTTTACTCCACACCCGGTACAGGTAAAATAAAAGTCCGCCAAAGCTCACCGCCAACAGCACATAGAACAGTACGTTGTACCACCTCACGCCATCGTCCGAAGGCCCGAGCTTAAAGTACAGCCCCGCCGTAACCGCGGTCAGCATCCACAGCAGGCCCACAGAAAAGGAATTGATGATCTTCCTGAAATACTTCTTCACCTCGGGATCCATCCCCGAATTGTACTCGTCCATCCCTGTTAAGGTACTAACAAAGACCTGAACCGGAGCGAGTCGCCGTTAAAAACATTGAAGTCCACCTTCGAGTTAATGCCGTTCACCCTTCCCTGCTCGCTGTGCTGCCAGAAATGCCAGTCGCGGGAAATGCGGGGTTGATGGGGCTGAAGGTAATGAGCCACCCACAGCGGGTAGTCGTCAAAATGACCCTCGAGGTATTTTTTGTAGAACTCCGCGTTGGTATAGATGATAGGCTTTACGCCATACTGCTCCTCCATGATGAGGAGCCATTCCAGCACCTCTTCCCTTAACTTTTTCACTGGTGTGCGGCCCGCCTGCTCAATGTCCAGCACCGGCGGCAGGTCGCCGCTTTCAAGGGATACCTGTTTGATGAAATTCTCGGCCTGCGTCCGGCCGTCCTTCCAGGGGAGAAAAAAATGGTAGGCGCCCCGCACGACCCCGGCCTCCCGGGCTTTCTTCCAGTTTCTTTTAAAATACGGGTCGATATTGCTGTTGCCCTCGGTAGCCTTGATAAAAGCAAAGCCAAGCCGCACATCGTTCACGTGCATGGCTTTGACCGCTTCCCAGGAAATACGCTGCTGGTAACGCGAAACGTCAATGCCGTGTATTTCGTAGTTGGAAGGAATGGGAATGCCGAACTCGGGGTAGGTAACAAATTTTGGCTGGCGGGTGCCGGAAATCCAGAGCCAGGCCAGGACAGCTATGAAAACGCCGCCTGCTACGGCGGTAAAGACCATAAGGTTCCTAAGGTTCCGGCTGCTTTTTTTCTTACCTGTGGCCATTGATGATGCAACGATAAGAATTCTTTGTTGTTGTATGAAAGGTACAAATGCTGAAAGGGCGTTAATTTTACCGTATGCCGCAGTTCAACCGGAGCGATAGCCTGAATTTCCTTGGAAAGCTGACCCTGCGCCGTGCCTGGAATGCGGCCCGGGTATTTGCCAGCTACCAGTTGAGCAAATGGACCGGGAAAAGCGTTCATTGGGGCTACCCCGTTTCCATCTCCTTTGAGCCTACCACCTCCTGCAACCTGCGCTGCCCCGAATGCCCCAGCGGCCTCCGGGCCTTTACCCGCCCCACCGGCATGCTCAAGGAAGATTTCTTCCGCGAAACCATCGACCAGCTTTCAAAGGACCTGATGTACCTGGTATTTTACTTCCAGGGCGAACCCTTTCTCAACCCCGCCTTCCTGGATATGGTCCGCTACGCTTCTTCCAAAAAAATATATACCGCCACCTCCACCAATGCCCACTACCTAAGCGATGCTGTGGCCAAAAGAACAGTGGAAAGCGGCCTCGACCGGCTTATCATCTCCATCGACGGCACTACACAGGACACCTATAAGCAATACCGCGTGGGTGGTAACCTTCAAAAGGTGCTGGACGGCGCCGCCCGTGTGGTGAAGTGGAAGAAAGAACTGAAAAG
>DASWNB010000612.1:0-4478 GCA_036399455.1 Flavisolibacter sp.
TAGGACTTACGACTTCCGGCTTACGACTTACCTCCGGCTGGTAGGATAATTGCAGGATTATATCCACAAACAGGCATTATGAAAAAGATCCTCCTCTGCGTTTTTCTGTCCCTTGCTTTAGCCGCCTGCAACAACGATACAAGCAACAAGGAGGCCGTAGAACCGGCGCCCAACACTACCAACGTCCAGAACGTCAACGGCAATATGCCGGATACTACGACAGGGATCTCGTTGGATAATAATCAATCTGTTCCGGATAGTGTGAGGAAATAGTTGGAACCGATGACCGATGACCGACCACCGATAACCGATGACCGTAACTCCGGAGGCTCGGAGACACGAAAGTTCGGTGGTCGGTGGTCGCTTACCGGTCATCCGCTCGTAGCTCACAGCTCATAACTCGAAGCTCTCTACACCTTCATCCCCTTCATATACTCCGCATTTGCTTTCGACGCATCTACCGGCGTTGTGTTCTCGTAGGCTTCCTGCTCTACGAGGTAGTACGACATGCCGCGGGAACGTGCTTTTTCAAGGATGGAAGGGAAGTTGATGGAGCCGGTGCCCAGGATTACGGAGGCGTTTTTTTCTGTGGAGGGAACTCCTTTTTTGCGATCCTTAATATGGCTGAGGCGGAAGCGGTTGGGGTATTTGTCGAGCCATGCGTTGGGGTCCTGGCCGGCAGTGACCACCCAGTAGATGTCCATTTCGTAATCCACCAGGTTGGGATCGGTTTGGGTCATCAGCACATCCTGCGGTATCTGTCCTTCCAGGGGGAGGAAGCTGTAGTCGTGGTTGTGATAGGCGAAGCGAAGGCCGTTCTTGCGGCAGATCTCTCCCAACTGGTTGAAGCGTGCTGCCAGCTTTTTGAAATCGTCGATGCTTTTCTGTGGCCCTACCCAGGGGCAGATGAGGTAAGGCATTCCGATGGCGGCTGCTTCGGCGGCTTTCTGCTCGAAGTTCTGGTCGATGTTGCAATGGCTGGCCACCAGCTTCATGTCAAGGCCGTCGAGGAGGCTTTTGAATTCGGTGTTCTTCATGCCCCAGAACATGCCTTTGTCTCCTTCATAGCTTTCGATCTGCTTATAGCCGAAAGAAGCCAGTTGCCTGATGACGCCTGCGGGGTCGGAGGGCAGTACGTCGCGGAGGGTGTAGAGCTGTATGCCGAATGTACGGCCGGGTGTGGCGGCGCTCTTTCCATTGCATCCCGGCAGCCAGGAACTTGCAATCAGGCCGGCGCCTGCAAGGCCAGCGGTCTTTAAAAAATCCCTTCTGTTGTATTCCATAATACGTTTTTTTAAGCCCAGGCTTTATCGCCTTTTTTATAAGGTATGCATGCGTCGTAGCGCCCCGGTACAGGGTTGTAGCGCAGCGCCTGCCTGGAGCCCACCTCGGAGGTGAAAAAGCCCAGCAGGGTAAGCTGCTTCATCATGGTAAAATAGTGCGGCGACATTTTCTGCTTTACATATTTGTGGTTGCCGCGTCTCCTTTCGTCCTTGTCCTTCTGGTTCTCGGCATTCTGGAAGTCGTCCACTTTTTTCTGGTAGTCCTTTGCTTCGCTGTCGATCGCGATCAGCAGCTCCTTGCGCTGTGCGGGGGTGATGGACATGAATTCTTTTCCATACTTATCCTTGCTCTGGGCGTTCAGCTTGTCCATTCCTTCTCGAAAGGCTTTTCGGTCGCCTTCCTCGTAGCAGTCGTTCACCATTACGGTCATGAACTGGCCCACCTTTGCGGCCTTAGCCCCTGGTGTGGAGGTGGCGGGGAGAATGGTTTCGGCGACTTCGTCGAGATAGGCTATGTCCCCGGGGGAGAAGTCGGTGGATTTACCGTCTGTCCTGCAGCCGGTGAGGAATGCGTTGGCTCCGATGAACGTGCCTCCCAGTAGGATGCTGATGTATTTGATGGCTTCCCTGCGTTCCATAATGTTTAATTATAAGTTCAGGCTGTAACCCTGGCGATAGGTGCGTTTGATGAACTGGTTCACCTCGTCAAGGTTGGTTACTTTCATGTTGTTGTTGTCCCACAGCAGCTTTATGTTGCGGCCGGGGTGGTCAAAGCCCTTACCGTCCGCCTTTGGCCTGCGGATGTCATGGCCGCGAATGGCAAGGTTAGCCATCAGCAGCGCTTCGGTGAGCGGACCGGCGATTTCAAAAGGCGAGCTCATTTCTTTTTTTCCATGTCCCGCCAGGCATCCTTCCACCCATTGCGCATAGTGGCCTTCGTGGCCGCCGGGTACGCGGGGATATTTCTGCTTTACTTTTACTTCCGCCGTACGCGAGGTGGGCAGCAGCCTGGGATTGAACCCGTAAGTGCCGCACATCATCTTGCCTTTTGTTCCTATGAACAGCGTACCGTTGCCGCCATCGCCAAACACTTCGTTGGCTCCCAGCTCTTCGGGACGCTCGGGCTGTATGCCGCCGTCCATCCAGTGCATTGTTACCGTTCCCTTTGTTTTGGAGGTTTTTGGGAAATGCATAGTGATGTGGCTTGAAGGAGGGCAGCTTTCGGGGAAGTAGCCGCGCCTGAATGAATCTACGAATACAGCGCCTACGCTGGCCTGCACGTCGCTGATGTAGCTCAGGTCCAGCACACGGAAGGCGGGCTCTATGATGTGGCATCCCATATCGCCCAGCGCACCGGTGCCGTAATCCCACCAGCCGCGCCAGTTGAAGGGAACAAGCTTTTCTATATAATCTTTATAAGGAGCGGTGCCCAGCCACAGGTCCCAGTCGAGGCCCTGCGGAACGGGTGCTTTCGTTGCAGGCCAGGGAATGCCCTGCGGCCACACGGGACGGTCGGTCCAGCAATACACGGTGTGCACGTCGCCGATCACTCCGGCATCATACCAATCCCTCAGTTGCCTTACACCATCGCCGGAGGCGCCCTGGTTGCCCATCTGCGTTACAACCTTGTACCGCTTTGCAGCTTCGGTGAGCACACGGGCTTCGTACACGTCGTGCGTAAGGGGCTTCTGCACATATACGTGCTTGCCCAACTGCATGGCTGCCAGCGTGGGAGCCGCATGGTTATGGTCGGGAGTGGAAACGGATACGGCGTCAAAGCTTTTCGATTCCTTGTCGAACAGTTCGCGCCAGTCGCGGTAGTATTTTGCTTTGGGAAAGGCTTTGACCGAGTTGGCAGCACTGCGGTCGTCCACGTCGCACAGGAAGCCGATGTCCGCCTTCCCGCTTTTATAAAAGTTCATGATATCGCTTTCGCCTTTGCCACCCACGCCAATGCCTGCCACTATCAGCCGGTCGCTGGGCGCCAGGTAGCCGCGGCCCAGCACGTGGCGGGGCACGATAAAGAACCCGGCGGCTGCCAGGGCCGAGTTGCGCAGGAAGGTGCGCCGCGATGAGAGGCCGGTCTTTTCCTCGTTCATATCAGATGTTTTGCTTTTTGAGTTCGTTCACTGCATAATCGCAGGCCCTTGCCGTCAGGGCCATGTAGGTGAGCGAAGGGTTCTGGCAACCTGCAGATGTCATGCAGGCCCCGTCGGTCACGAACACGTTCTTCGCATCCCACACCTGGTTCCATTCGTTGAGCACCGATGTTTTGGGATCGCGGCCCATGCGTGCAGTGCCCATTTCGTGGATGCCTCGCCCGGGAGTGCCGTCGCCGTCCCATCCTTTCACATCTTTCACGCCTGCGTTGGTAAGCATTTCAACGGCGTCGTTCATCATGTCCTTGCGCATCTTCAATTCGTTCTCTTTCAATTCGCAGTCGATGGCCAGCACGGGAAGCCCCCATTTGTCTTTTTTGGATTTGTCAAGCGTCACCTTGTTTTCCATGTAGGGGAGTATTTCGCCAAAGCCGCCCATGCCAAAGGTCCAGCGTCCGGGCTCGGTAAGGGCATCCTTGTACTCGGCGCCTATGCTGTATTCGGCCACATGCCGCCCCCAGCCTTCGCGGCTGCCGCTGCCCTGGTAACCAAAGCCGCGCAGGTAATCGCGCTTGTCGCCAAACAGGTTGCGGTAACGGGGAATGTAAATGCCGTTGGGACGCTTGCCGTAGTAATATTTATCCTCGTAGCCTTCCACCCATCCGCCTGCGCCCACGCCCAGGTGGTGGTCCATCAGGTTATGGCCCAGCGCATTGCTGCTGCTGCCCAGTCCTCCCGGCCAGATGTTCGTAGCCGAGTTCATAAGTATCCAGGTGGTGTTGAGCGTTGAAGCGTTGAGGAAAACGATCTTGGAGAAGAAGTCGTAGGTCTTGTTGGTTTCAGCGTCCAGCACGCGTACGCCCGTAGCGCGTTTCTTATCCTTGTCGTACAGCACTTCGGTAACTATGGCGAAGGGCTGCAGGGTGAGCCTGCCGGTTTTTTGGGCAGCGGGCAGCGTGGCGGATTGTGTGCTGAAGTAAGAGCCGAAGGGGCAGCCAAGCCAGCATTTGTTGCGGTACTGGCAGGTGGTGCGGTTCTGCTCGGGCTTTGGCTGCGTGATGTTGGCGACACGCCCGATGATCATGGTCCGCTTTCC
>DASWNB010000613.1:0-2173 GCA_036399455.1 Flavisolibacter sp.
GTTCGTAGTTAAGGCGTACGTTCTTGAGCATTTCGGCGGCAACCGGCTTGATGGTTTCCGCTATGCTGGCATAGGAATCGGCCACATCCACACCATCCTCCAGTCCTCCCGATTTCTCCAGGCCGTTTACAAAAGCGGTCATGAGTACCTGTGCGTCTTCCTGCTGGGGGAAGGTTCCCAGGAAATGGCTGAGGGTATTGAAACCCGCACCCATCTTGATGAATTTCTTGAAACGGTCGAAAGCTACGCTCATCAGCAGCGAATCGCCCCGGTTGCCGATCTTCTGCATCATGATGGGATAGATGCCGTTCACGTAGCTGGAAGTATATATCTCGCTTTCGCTGGACACTACCAGGTAGTACAGCTCGGGAGCGGTCAGTTGGTGGAGTATCCTGAAGCGTACGGGATCGGGCTGCTCGTGGAGGGCATTGATGGTTTTGATGAATACGTCGCGGGCCCTTTTCTCCATCATCTTGGTCAGGGCGTCCAGCTCGTGTATCTTCTCTCCTTCGCGGATGCGCTGCATGTAGTTCTGCCTTGTCTTTACCAGCAGCTTGTAGTATTTCACGTCATCACCCTTCACCGCGTCAATTTCCTGGAAGGTTTGCTTGCCTGCAAGTATGTTGTCGAGGAAAGGGAAGTAAAGCTGCCCGCTGCCGCTGGTAGCCATTTTGGATACGGTGCGGATAAAGCTGTCATCTATGGCGCGGATGGCATAACCCAGGCGGTTGTTGGCCGCCGCGTAGTCGTACAGCCTGCGGGGGTATTTGTACCCGGCCAGCTTGATAAGGCTGTCGCGGAAGGGGACGTTGGGATTCTCACTCAGCTTTGTAAAGGTCTGCTCGGGGTGCTGGAGAAGGTATCTCCACAGCAGGTTGTTGCGGGCCTGGCCTACGCCGGGATTGCGGTCGAAGGCCTGGGAGGCTATGAGCATGTTTCCCGCCTCGTAGCTGGTCCTTTCGAATATCTTTTCTATGCTTTCGCCTTTTTTGTCGAGGTTCATGGCCGCTTCGTAGGCATCGAGAAGCGAGGGGAACTGCGAGGCGTTGAAGGTGCGGCGGCGGTAAGCATTGGAGAAATCGCGGGTGATCCTTTCCAGTCCGCGCAGGTAGCCGATCCTTTTCTGGTCGCCCATGGAGGTGTCTTTTTCTATCCTGCACTGCATGGCGTCTATCCTTTGGGTAAGCGCCTGGGTGAGCAGGTAGTTGACATCCTCGTTATTGCCGGCAAAGAAAAACTGGTCGGCCTTGCCATCTGCCCGGAGGGCATTGCGCTGCTCCTGGTCGATCAGCTCGTGCCAGCGGACACGGGATATGGGAGGTTTGCAATCCGGAGTGGTGCGGGACTGGGCAATAGAAAGAACGCTCAGGCCCAGGGACAGGGTGGTGAAGAGTAATCGTAAGGTAACATCCATTCGCCTCATAGTACAAATTTAATACCCATTGGGTTAATCATTGGTTAATGGTTCCTAACCCTTTAAAGGACAGTAAATTAAATAAATCAGTTGCAGGAATGCTAATCCGGGCCGCTCTTCATTAATTTTTCATTAAGTCTGCGTTAACTCAGCACTACCGGGCAGTGCCGCAAATCATTTTGCCTTAGGTTTGCCGCCAAATTACAGGCATGGATTCGAGGGCAAAAAAGGTGCTTATTGCTGATGATGAGCCGGATATCGTGGAAATTCTCAAATATAACCTGGAGCGGGAAGGCTACCATGTTACTACCGCCAAGGACGGCGACGAGGCCATAGACAAGGCCCGGCATACCCAGCCCGACCTGGTGGTGCTGGATATGATGATGCCCAGGAAGAACGGCGTGGAAGTGTGCGAGATCCTGAGGGCCCAGCCCGCTTTTCGCGATACCCTGATCCTTTTCCTCACTGCCCTGAGCGACGAAGCCACCCAGCTCAAGGGCTTCAATACCGGGGCCGACGATTATATCAGCAAGCCCGTCAGTACCAGTGTTTTCGTTAGCAAGGTGAACGCCCTGTTCCGCAGGGTAAAGAAGCCTGAGACTAAGGCCCTGGAGATCAACAACCTCATCATCGACCCTGAAAAATACCTTGTATTCTACGAAGGCCGTGAGATCGCCCTCGCAAAAAAAGAATTCGAGCTCCTGCTGTTGCTGGCCTCCAAGCCCGGCCGGGTCTTTCTCCGCAACGAAATCCTCAGCC
>DASWNB010000614.1:0-2035 GCA_036399455.1 Flavisolibacter sp.
AGGGCAGCGCCTGAACTTTGGTAAATACAATACGTCGAAGGTGAAGAGAGGCTGGAACATCACCAGCACCCGGCAGGATCGCAACTCGGGCATTACTACTGAAGAACGGATACTAAAGGTATTCAACATTCAAAAAGAGAATACGACATCTAATCAAAAGACAAAGTACCAGTACACGCTGCAGGATGGAAACCTTGCCGCAGAGATCTTCTGCCTGGAGAAAATGACGAAGGAAGAGATTGTGGTGCGCAGCAACATCCGCTGGCTGGGGGATACCTACCAGACCAAGAACTACCAGTATTCGTTCTCCGCAGCCATCCTGCCCATGACCAAAGAGGATGACGAGCCCTGGCAACTGGTGCTTTATAATAATTACGACAGGAGCAAGGACACGGCCCGCCGCCTGCTGGACCTGCCTTACGTGGAAGAAGAAGGCTGGGTAAGCAATGGAGAGGAAACGATTACTATCCGTCCCATCCGAGTAAAGAACGTGACCACCAAGAAAGGCCGCCAGGCACAGATGCCGGTGAAGCTGCTTTCGGGTTACGAGCTGCGCATTGATGACGGGGTGGTGGCCATCATCGATACTTTCGATCATAATATCTGGATATACAACGACCTGGATGCGCCCACGAAGCTGGTTATTGCTTCGATAGGCTCGGCGCTCATGCTCAGGAAAATACAGGATGTAAACGGCTAGCCTTCATGGTAGAAACGGCAAACGATATTGACCTCCTGGTAGAAGGCTGCATAGCCAACGACCGCAAAGCGCAGAAGCTGCTGTACCAGCAGTTCTACGGGTTTGCTATGAACATTGCGCTACGCTATTCGCGCGATGAGGCCGATGCCGCCGACATCATGAGCCATGCTTTTGTAAAAGTGTTCAAAAGCATCCGCAGCTACGACCCGGCAAAAGGCTCGCTTTATGCCTGGATAAAAAGGATAGTGGTGAATGAGGGCCTGGACCATATCAAGGGAAGGGAGCGCTTTAGCGAAAACGTGGAGATAGAAACCGTAGCCGAGCCGGAGATCAACAACAACGCTCTTTCCGAAATGGGTGCCGAGGAGATCATGAACCTCATTAAAAGACTACCGCCTGCCACTCACGCCGTGTTTGTGATGTACGCGGTGGAAGGCTTCAACCACCGCGAAATAGGTGAGCGCCTGGGCATCAGCGAAGGCACTTCCAAATGGCACCTCAGCGAAGCAAGAAAAACTCTTCAAAAACAAATTCTGCAATTAAACGGTTAAATGGATCAAAGAACAGCATACGAACTGACGATCACCGAGAAGCTCCGCCAGCTTCCCGTTCCCGACATGCAGGATGCGATCTGGTCGCGCATAGAAGCCCAGCTCGACATCGACATGCCCACGGATGATGGCGGCGGCAGCGCCGGCCCGCAGTCGCCCGACTGGAAGAACCTGCTCGGCCGGATCGGTCCCTTTGCCGTAGTGGTTGCCGTAGTAACCATCTTCCTTGTCAACCGTTCTTCACGTAAAAACAAACCCGTACAGCAAAGAAACCAGTTCCCTGCTACTCAAAACGCCACACCTTCCAATAATCCTTCCACCGCTCCACCCGGCCGCAACAGTAGTGCGCCGGCGACCTACCCGGCAACAACCAATTCCACTCCCGGCCCGGTAGTACAAACTCCGGGTGATTCAGTTTCAGCACCGCCCCTAACCATCAGCCTCCCGCCTGCGGGTGATAGTGTGTTTCAGTCGCCGGTTCTTGTACAGAGCCCGCCGTCTCCGGCAAAGAAAGATTCTGTTGGTCAGAAGAAGCCCAGGGGAGTGACCGGGATTACGGATGGGGACTACCGCATTGTGCCGAAGAAGGATAGTATTTAAGGAACTTCAGTGCTCCTCAATAAAGCATATGGCTATGCCAATGAAGAAAGTAAAACCCCCAACTCGGCCAATACTCTGTTCAACGTTGCTTCCATCGGGAAACAATTTACAGCAGTAGATGTACTGAAGCTGAAGAACAGGATTTGTTGAATACAAAAGGTTATTTGTATTTCTTTCTCCTCCT